>DATFSB010000102.1:0-5322 GCA_035262825.1 Gemmatimonadales bacterium
CACGTCAAACAGATGCTGAAGGTGTACGCGGGACCGACGCATCCGCACGCGGCGCAGCAGCCGCAACCGCTCCCGCTTGGGGAGGCTCAATGACGACGGTCACGCCGGAGCTGCGCTGGCACGCCGTGGGACGCCGCAAGGAGAGCGTCGCGCGCGTGTACCTGACGCCCGGATCGGGAAAGTGGAACATCAACGGCCGCACGCTCGGGGACTTCTTCCCGCGCGCCTCGCTGGTGTCGCACATCCAGCAGCCGTTTACGGCGACCGATACGCTCGGCGCGTTCGATGTGAAGGGGATCTGCCGCGGCGGCGGCGTGACGGGACAGGCCGGAGCGATGCGCATGGGCATCGCGCGGGCGCTCTGCCTCGCCGACGAGCGGCATCGCAAGAAGCTGCGCGAACAGGGTCTGTTGACGCGCGATCCGCGGGCGGTCGAGCGGAAGAAGCCGGGACGGGCGGGTGCGCGGAAGCGGTTCCAGTTCAGCAAGCGGTAAAACCAGGCGTCATGGGTAGTGGGTTCTGGGTAGTTACCCAGAACTCATGACTCACAACGCAGTACCTAACACACACGTCGCTCGATTCGATGCTGGGTCCCTGCACAGCAGGGTGGCTTCGAAAGTGACAGCGGCGGCGGACGAAAACCCAAGAAAGGGAGTGCATGACGCAGCCTCAGTTGCAGGATCTGCTGGAAGCCGGGGTCCATTTCGGGCATCAGACGCGCCGGTGGAATCCGAAGATGCGGCGATTCATTTTCGCCGAGCGCTCCGGCATCTATATCATCGATCTCCAGAAGACCCTGCACCAGATCAAGGAAGCGCAGGACAAGCTGCGTGACATCGTGTTGCGCGGTGAGGGCGTGCTGTTCGTCTGCACCAAGAAGCAGCTCAAGCTGATCATCCAGGGCGAAGCGCAGCGGGCGGGCGGGTTCTGGGTCACCGAGCGGTGGCTCGGCGGCACGCTGACCAACTTCCAGACGATCAAGCGGCAGATCAAGCGGCTGAAGGAGCTGGAGCAGGGGGCGGCCGAAGGGGAGTTCGAGCACTACACGAAGAAGGAGCAGCTGCTGCTCGACCGCGAGCGCGTGAAGCTGGAAAAGAACCTCTCGGGGATCAAGCAGATGAGCCGCCTGCCGGGCGCGCTCTTCGTGGTCGACGCCAAGAAAGAGCGCATCGCGGTGGCGGAAGCGAACAAGCTCGGGATTCCCGTGGTGGCGATCGTCGATACCAACGCCGATCCCGATCTGATCACTGTGCCGATCCCCGGCAACGACGACGCGATCCGGGCCGTCTCGCTTGTGACGGCGGCGATCGCCGACGAAATCGCCGAGGCGCGCCGCCAGCAGCCGCTGCGGGAGCCGTCGGACGATGCGGAGGCGGTGACGTACTCCACCGAGACGGGAGTCGAAACGGAAGCGGAAGGCGATCGCAAGAAGCGGCCGGCGCGGCGCAAACGGCGCCCCAAGCCGGAAGCGATCGCGGCGCGTCTCAAGGCAGAGGAAACGCCGGCTGCGGCGGAGCCGGCCACCGGGAGCGAGCCCTAACCAGACGGCCAGGGGAACCGCCCGGCAGTCGATCAACAGCCGCCGCCCTGCGAGCCCACAGGTCTCGCGAGGGCGGCGTTCTTATGAGGAGTGACGAAAGGTGACGACCGTGAAAGAGATTCCCGCGAAGCTGGTTGCCGAGCTCAGGGCCAAGACGGGTGCCGGCATGATGGACTGCAAGAAGGCGCTCGAGGAGGCGGGCGGCGACATGGCCAAGGCCGAAGAGATCCTGCGCGTGAAGTACGCCGGGAAGGCCGAGAAGCGTGCCGCCAAGTCGGCCGGCGAAGGCCTGATCGAGGCCTACGTCCACTTCAACGGCAAGGTCGCGGTGCTGGTGGAGCTGAACTGCGAGACCGACTTCGTCGCGCGGACCGACGACTTCAAGCAGCTGGCGAAAGATGTCGCGCTCCAGATCGCGTCGGCCAAGCCCACGGCGGTGAAGATCGAGGACCTCCCGGCCGAGGTGGTCGAGCGCGAGCGCCGCATCTACGAGGCGCAGGTGGCCGAGCAGAAGAAACCGGAGAACATCCGCGGTAAGATCGTGGACGGTATGCTGAAAAAGTTCTACGAGGAGAGCGTCCTGCTGGAGCAGAAGTTCATCAAGGACGACAAGCAGACCGTCGGTGACCTGGTGCGCGCCCTCGCCGCCAAGACGGGCGAGAAAATCGACGTGCGCCGCTTCGCCCGCTTCGAGCTCGGGGGCGCCTGAGTGGCGCAGCTCGTGTACCCTCGGGCGCTGCTCAAGATTTCCGGAGAGGCGCTCGCGGGGTCGCTCGGGTCGGGCATCGATTTCTCGGTCGTCGACCGGCTCGCCGACGAGCTGCAGCAGGTCGCCGCATCCGGCGTGCAGCTCGGGCTCGTCGTGGGCGGCGGCAACATCGTCCGCGGCGCGACCGCGAGCGACAAGGGGATGGACCGGGTTTCCGCCGATTACATGGGGATGCTCGCCACGGTCATCAATGCCCTGGCGCTGCAGGATATTCTGGAGAAGAAGGGGCTCAACACGCGCGTGATGAGCGCCATCCGGATGGAAGAGCTGGCCGAGCCCTACATCCGGCGCCGCGCCGTGCGGCATCTCGAGAAAGGACGCATCGTCATCTTCGCCGGAGGAACGGGGAACCCGTATTTTTCGACGGACACGGCGGCGGTGCTGCGCGCCCTGGAGATGGAGTCCCGCGTGATCCTGAAGGCGACGAATGTGGACGGCATCTACACTGCGGACCCGAAGAAGGACCCGAAGGCCAAATTCATCGCCGAGCTGACCTTCCAGCAGGCGCTGGTGAAGGGCTACGCCGTGATGGACGCCAACGCCTTCGGGCTGTGCAAGGAAAACCGGTTGCCCATCGTGGTGTTCAACATCAACCAGCCCGGCGCGACGGCCAGGGTGCTGGCCGGAGAGCGCGTCGGCACCATCGTCCAATGACTCTCGCGGACCATCTCAAACAGGCGAAGCAGGCGATGGACAAGGCGGTGGAAGCGGTACGCCGGGAGTTCTCCACCGTGCGGACCGGCAAGGCCACGACGTCGTTGCTCGACCTCGTGCGGGTCGACGCCTACGGCAGCGAGATGCCGCTCAATCAGGTGGCCAGCGTGGCGGCGCCGGAACCCAAGCTGCTCACGGTGCAGCCGTGGGACAAGTCGCTCATGAAGGCGGTTGAAAAGGCGATCCAGTCTTCTGATCTGGGTCTCAACCCTGCCAACGACGGCAACATCATCCGCATCCCGCTGCCCCCGCTGAACGAAGAGCGCCGCAAGGAGCTGGTCAAGGTGATCCATAAGTTCGCCGAGGAGGGCCGCGTCGCGATTCGCCACGCTCGCACCGAGGCGATTGGTCGCATCAAGAAGGCGGAGCACGTCTCCGAAGACGAAAAAAAACACAGCGAGAAGGACGTGCAGAAACTGCACGACGATCATCTCAAGCTGGTCGAAGAGGCGGTGAAGGGGAAAGAGGCCGAGATCATGGAAGTCTGATGACCGACGACCTGCTGTCGCAAATCCGGCTGAACGGCGCCGTGCCGCGGCATGTCGCCATCATCATGGACGGAAACGGGCGCTGGGCCCGGGGGCGGCACCTGCCGCGCACGCTGGGGCATCGCGCCGGCATGAAAGCGGTGCGCGAGGCGCTTGAGGGCGCCATCGAAGTCGGGCTCGAAGTGCTCACCCTGTTCGCCTTCTCGGAAGAGAACTGGAAGCGCCCGGCGAGCGAGATCTCCGCTCTGATGGATCTCCTGGAGGAGTACGTGGGGAAGGAGATCGCCGAGCTGGTGGGGCAGGGCATGAAGGTCTCGGTGCTGGGCGACAAGACGCGGCTCAGCGATTCGGGACGCACCGCGGTCGAGCGGGTCGAGCACGAGACGCGCAACGGCACGCGCCTCGCCGTGAATCTCTGCATTTCCTATTCGTCGCGCGCCGAAATCGCCCGTGCCGCCCGTCTGCTCGCCGAGGAAGTGCTGCGTGGCACGCGCAGCCTCGAAGGCATCGACGAGCAGGCGCTCGCAGCACACCTCTATACCGCTCCCTGGGGCGACCCCGATCTTCTGATCCGCACCTCGGGAGAGCAGCGGATTTCGAACTTTCTGCTGTGGCAGCTGGCCTACACCGAGCTGTACATCACGCCGGTGCTGTGGCCGGACTTCACGCGGCAGACGCTGTTCGAAGCGATCCTCGACTATCAGCGGCGCGAGCGGCGGTTTGGCGCGGTGCCGGCACGATGAGCCGCAATCTCCTGCAGCGCATCGCCTTCGCCGTGGTGGCGATTCCGCTGGCGGTCGGGCTCGTCTGGTGGGGTGGCTGGCCGCTCGCCGGCGTGCTGGCCTTGCTCGGCGTGCTCGGCGCGCGTGAGGTGTACGGGCTGGCCCGCCGTCAGGGCATCGACGCCCTCGACGGGATGGGCCTCGCGGCGGCGGCAATCCCGCTTGCGACCTACTGGGTGAAGGGCTCCGAATCGCGCTGGGCCGAGCCGACGATCTACGCCGGGGCCCTGTGGCTGCTCGCGCTGCTCGTGGGTGCGATGCGGCGCGGGCCCGGGCGGCGTCCGCTGGTGGCGGTTTCGGTCACCGCATTCGGCGTGCTGTACGCGTCCGCTTTGCCGTCGTTTCTGATCGCCATCCGCCACGGAGCCAACGCCGGCGTGAAGAGCTGGCCGCTTGCGTCGCTCGTTCTGCTGCCGCTGGCACTCACGTGGATCTGCGACACCGCCGCGATGGCGGCGGGAAACGCCATCGGCGGGCCGAAGCTCGCGCCCGTGCTGTCGCCCAACAAGACCTGGGCGGGCGCGATCGGCGGTTTCCTCGCGGCGGTGGTCGCCGCCGTCCTGCTCGGCGGGTGGGTGCTGCCGCGCGTCGGATTGCCGCTCGACGCCGGCCGGTTGGTGCTCGTGGGCGCGGCGGTCGGCCTCGTCGCCCAGGTGGGCGATGTCGCGGAATCGCTGTTCAAGCGGGAAGTCCAGGTGAAGGATTCCTCCAACCTGATTCCGGGTCACGGCGGCGTGCTCGACCGCCTTGACTCGCTGTACTTCGTGCTCCCCGTTTCGGCCGGATTGTTCCGGCTGTTCGGCCTCGTATGAGCCTCGGGATCGCCGTGCTCGGCTCGACGGGATCGATCGGGCGTTCGACGCTCGCTGTGTTGGAGCGGCACCGGGACCGGTTCACGGTGGTCGCCCTGACGGCGCACTCCAATGCCGAGCTGCTGCAGGCGCAGGCGAATGCATGGCGGCCGGTGTATGTAGGCATGGTCAACGGCGCCGCGGAGCGCGGTCCCGTGGCGGGGCATGGGCCCGGCTG
>DATFSB010000103.1:0-3841 GCA_035262825.1 Gemmatimonadales bacterium
GCCCCTCGACGTCCTTGCGCTGATCGCCAGGGCCGCCGGAATAGCCTTCACCGTTCACGAACGTCAGCTGCATGTTGACCTTGTCCGGACCCCACTTGCCGTCCACCCCGAAGCCGATGTCCGACGAGGTCATGTACCCGCCGCGCTCCAGCGCCATCTGCCCCTGCATGCGGTAGTCCCACAGCGCCTCTTCCCAGTCGAGCCAGGGGGTGTGGATCATGCCGAGCTTGAACGTCAGGGCACTGTTGACCGGCGTGTAGGTCGCGTAGGCGTACTTCAACCGGTACCGCAGCGAGTTATCGCCAGCCGGCCGGTTGACGTCCAACGTGACCCGCGCGCCAACCCCACCGGCGAACCGTCCGATAAGGTTCACGTAGGCGCGCGTGACGTCGAAGCTGTTGACGTGGTTCGCGGTGTCCTTCAGCAGATACCCGTACTGGGCGTAGCCGACGCCGGACACGGTGACCTGGGTCTGATTTTGCGCCGCAGCTATGCGGGGCAACAGCAGCGCAGCAGCGAGCGCGGCGCTGCGAAGACCCATCGACAGTGAGCGATGCACGGTAGGCTCCTCCGAGAGAGGTGAACTGCGGGCGTTCCTCGCCGCCCGGACGGCCCGTAGCGGGCACGGAAAACCTCGGTCTATGCTATCACGGCGGGCTGTCGGGCAAGTCACAATTGCGTAACAACGCAGATAGCGGAGCCGTACAAGCCTCCGCTACCTGGCACCCGAACGCCGACCGTGCGGCGGCGAACGGATGAAGAGAGCGGAGTCCAACGCACGGTATGACCGGGTGAAGCTCGTGACGCGCCATCACGCGGCGCTTTCGAGTTAGTCACGATTCCGTAACGGTAGGACGCGCCGGGGCGACCCGGCGCGTGGTATACAGGGCGAGCGGTGCTGCGGGGATGATGACTACAGCAACGCGGCGGCAGCCAGGGCGCCGCCGAGTCCAAGAACGACTCCTGCCAGGACGTCGGTGGTGTGATGCACCCGCAACGCCACACGCGAGTAGCTCACCAGCGCCGCCAGCGGCAGCGCGAGCGGCGCCGTCCAGGGATAGGCGATCGCCGCCGTCGAGGCGACGGCCGTGGCGGCGGCGGCGTGCCCTGAGGGGAACGAGAACTGGTCGGGCAGGGGCACTAGCGCGAGCGGGCGGCCGAACGCGTCCGAGGGACGCGGCCGCGCGACCACCCGCTTGAGCAGCTGGACCGGTACGTGCGACAGCACGTTGGCCAGCAACATCGCGGCCCCGAGCCGGGTCTCGCCCGCCGCGACCACGACGAGGCCGATGGCGATCGTCGTAGACGCGTCTCCCAGGTGGGTTAGGCGACGCATCACGGCGCGCTCTCCTGTGCCGCGAGCTCCGGCGCGAACGCCTCGAGCAGGGGGCGACCTTCGTAGCAGTCGGGAATCGGCGCCCCGAACCACCACAGCACCGTGGCCGACAGGTCGAGAATCGAGACCGGCCCTTCGAGCCGCTGCTCGCGCGCCACGCCGGGTCCGGCGAGGACGAGCGGGATATGCTCGTTGACCGGATGCGGATGATGGTGCTCGGTGGCCAGCACACCGCCGCCGCCGTGATCCGCCACAACGACGAGCAGTGCGTCGTCCACGTGCCGCGACAGCACGCCGATCGCGGCATCCAGCTCGACCGCGGCCGCGAGATACCGGTCCGACATCCACCCGTGCTCGTGCCCGGCGTCGTCGCAGTCGGGGAGGTAGACGAACACCAGGCTCGAGCCGTCTTCGCGCGCGAGCCAGTCGGCGCCGGCGGCGGTGTCGCGCGCGCGGCGGCCGGCGGGGAGCAGCCGGCGCACGCCGGCGGCGGAGGCGAGCGCCCAGGCCACGGGGAGCGACGCGAGCGGCAGCTCGGCGGTGACGACGTCGGCGGGAACACCATGGCGCGCCAGCTCGCGCGCGACCGGGCGCAGGCGCCCGAGGCGCGGCAGGAAGTCGAGTCCCGGCTGGACGAGGCGGTGCGTCTCTGGCCCGACGCCGGTGGCGAGGGAGGCGAGCGCCGCGACGGTGGCGCTCGGCCGCACGGTGCGGGCCGCGGTGGCACTCGTATAGGCGCCCGCGAGAGCGTGCAGCGACGGCATGACCGTTGGTGTGATCGCATCGGGCCGCAGCCCGTCGGTGAGGGCGAGAATCAGGTGCCGCATACGATCACGCCGTGGGATGGACCCCGGGCCGCCCCAGCCGGTGGGCGAGCCACGCGACGAACGGGACGCCGAGGACGACGTAGGCGACGAGTGACAGCCAGATCAGCATTGCGTCAACGCTCCTTCCGATTGAAGTGCAGGAAACCGGGGCGCCGGCCGCGGATCGGCGGCGACCCCCACTAAGGCGCCGTACTGGCGCAACAACTCTTCGTCTTCGCTTCTGACATCGCGGCGCTCGGCGGTCTGCCGGGCGCCGACGCCCAGCGCGTGGCGGCGCGTCGCGTCTCCGACGAGGGCGATGATCGCCTGGCTGAATCCACGCGCGTCGTCGGACCGCACCAGCACGCCGTTCACGTCGGAGAGCACGCTCTCCCGCAGGCCGCCGGCGTCCGCGGCGATCACCGGGACGCCCGACGCCATCGCCTCGAGGGCGACGAGCCCGCAGGTCTCGGTACGCGAAGGCAGCACACACACATCGGCGGACGCGTACAAGGCGGCGAGGCTGTCCCGGTCGACGAAGCCGAGCTGCCGCGTGAACGGGATGTGGGCGGCGATGTATCGGGTTTCGGGACCGTCGCCGGCGATCACGAACGTCGCCCGCGACCCGAGAAAGCGATGCGCCCGCGTCCACGCGTCCACCAGCACGCGCAAGTTCTTTTCCGCCGCGAGCCGTCCCACGTGCAGCACGATCACGGTGTCGTCGCCGCCGCCGAGCCAGCGCCGCCAGCCGGGATCCCGCTTGGCCGGCGTGAAGTGCGTGCTGTCGACGCCGCGTCCCCAGACGACGGTGTTGCGCAGGCCGCGGCGCACCAGCTCGTCGCGGACCGCTTCGCCCGGGGTGTGAATGAGGCGCGCCGGACTGTGGAAGCGCACCAGCCAGCGCCACACCAGCGGGGTCAGGACCCCGAGCCCGTAGTGCCGGGCGTACTGGGGGAAGTCGGTGTGGTAGGAGGTGACGAACGGCAACCCGCGGCGCAGCGCGTAGCGGCGCGCGGCCACCCCGATCGGACCTTCCGTGGCGGCGTGGACGAGATCGGGAGCGAACTGGTCGAGAAAGCGCGCAACGTGACGATCGAAGGGGAAGCTCAAGCGAATGCTGGGGTAGGGCGGGAACGGCAGCGAAAACACGCGCAACTCATCGTCGCGTTCGCCGCCACCTCCCCCGCCGTCCGAGCCGCGCGGATAGCGCGGTGCGACCACGGCGACCGCGTGCCCGGCGGCGCGCAGCGCCCGCACGATGCGATGCACGACGGTCGTCACCCCGTTGACCTGGGGGATGTACGTATCGGACATAAGGGCTATCCGCATGTCGAGATGATCGACGTGCGGTGTCAAGTGGTTGTGACAGTTGAGTTACGGCTCGGTAACGGCGGCTTTGGACGGAAAGACGAGGCGAATGGTGGTGCCGCGGCTGAGCACGCTCTCGGCGGCGACCTTACCGCCGTGCGCTTCGACGAGGTGCTTCACGATGGCGAGGCCGAGACCGGTGCCCCCCTGCTCGCGGGAGCGGCCGGGGTCGACGCGGTAGAACCGCTCAAAGATGCGGGGCAGGTGCTCGGCGGGGATCCCGGTGCCGTTGTCGGCGACCGCGACGGCCACCGCGCCGTTGTTGCTCGAAGCCGCCTCGACCGTGACCGCCACGCGACCGCCGCGTGGCATGTGGCGCAGGGCGTTGTCG
>DATFSB010000104.1:0-3273 GCA_035262825.1 Gemmatimonadales bacterium
ATACCGACGGCGGTGGCGACCGCCGCCACGACGGCCGCGCCGCGCAGCACATACAACGCCCCGAGCACGATGCCGACGTTCAGAGCCGCCCACTTGAGCGCCGCCAGTTTCGGCACCGCCCAGACGACGAACGCGAGCACCAGTCCCCAGACCCATTGATCGCCGAAGCGGAAGTCGCGAAAGCGGCCGAGCGGAGCCCCGAGCGGCGTGCGCGCGATACGCGCGTGCCACTGCCAGGCGAGCACCAGCGCGGCGAGCGTGATGAGGAGCAGGACCGCCGGAAGCGCATCGGTGAGGAGCTGCACGAAGCGGGCGGCGACCACCGCGACCTCTGGACGTCGCTCGACCAGGAAGCTGACCCGCATGGTCGTCTCACGCACCGTGCTCCAATGCAGCTCTGCCCAGAAAAACCGGCCGCGCTGCAGCAGGCCGAGCAGGCCGGTCGCGGCGACGCCCAACAGCCCGGCTCGCAGAGCCTGCCGCAGCACTCGATCCGGCGCCACCAGAGCAGTGCCTGCGAAGGCTGCCGCGACGATGGCGACATAGGCGCCGACGGCCGAATCGAACGGCACGAATGGGGTCGCGACGAAGGTGAGACCACACAGCACCAAAACCCCGATGAGCGATCGTTCCCACCAGCGCGTCGGGCCGGCCGCCCAGAGCAGCGTCGCGAGGCTCAACGGGAGCAGCCCCCACGCCGGGAGCAGTCCCCAGCCGTAGAACGCCAGGGCGATCATCATCAGCACGAATAACCCCAACGTGCCGAGCACGAGGCTCCACAGCTGAGCCCGACCGGGCATCGTCAGGCGGCGGACCCGCTCTTGATGTAAGGAATCAGCGCGAGCTGACGGGCGCGCTTGATCGCGGTGGCGAGCTGTCGCTGGTGGCGCGCGCACATGCCCGACAGGCGGGACGGCAGGATCTTGCCGCGCTCGGTCAGGAAGCGGCCCAGCGTGCGGTCGTCCTTGTAGTCGAGCACGCGCACGCCGGATTCACACACGGGACAGGTCTTTGCGGGACGTCTCACGCTTCCTCCTCGTCGATTTCGATTTCATCGGCTGCGACGGCCGGCGCCTGCGGCATCGGCTTCGCCGGCTCGCCCTCGTTGAGCACGACGAGGTAGCGCAGCACCGATTCGTCGAGCTTCACGGCGCGCTCGTACTCGGGCAGCAGCTCTCCAGCCGCCTCGAACTGCGTGACGACGTAGTAGCCGGTTTCCTTCTTCTTGATGGGGTAGGCGAGGGAGCGCTTGCCCCAGTGGCTGCTGGCCGTGACGGAGCCCTTGCCGTCCTTCGTGAGGAGGGCGTGGAACCGGTCCAGCTTCTCGTTGATGGCCGGCTCTTCCAGCGCGGTATCGAAGATGTAGACCGTCTCGTAGCGACGAGCCATGACACCTCCCTTTGGTCGTGAATGACCCGGCGCTGGTGTGGCGCCGAGTAGGGGATTTGGGAGCGCGGAAGATAACGAGGCGGTCCGGTTCGCGGGAGGGCGCGGCGTCAGTTGGTTCCTTGCCGGAGCCAGTCATCCGCCGCCTTCAGGAGATCGGGCATCAGACCTTCCGCCTGCTCCCGCTCTGCGTTCTCGAACGGAGCGAGCACGAACTCCTCCCACGGCTCGCCGTTTGGTAACGGACCGATCCCGACACGCAGGCGGGCGTATTCCTGCGACTGCAGCGCCGCTTCAATGCTCTTCAAGCCATTGTGCCCGCCGGCGGATCCCGACGGGCGCAGCCGCCAGGTGCCGAGCGGGATGTTGAAATCGTCCACGACGATGAGCAAGTCTGTGGCGGGGACGAAGTGTGCATCGGCGCGCAGGCTCGCGAGCGCGGCGCCGCTGCGATTCATCATCGTTGTCGGCTTGAGGACGCGCACCGATACGCCGCCGACCTCTCCCTCCGCAACGCGAGCGCGCTCGCCGCGGCGAAAGGGGGAGAGCCCCCAATGCCGGGCGAGCGCGTCCGCCACCCAGAAGCCGAGGTTGTGGCGCGTCGCCGCGTACTCCGGGCCCGGGTTCCCCAGCCCGACGACGGCGCGCAGTGGTCAGCCCTCTTTGCCGCCCTTGGACTTCTCGGGCTTCGCGGGGCTTGGTTCCGGTGCCTTGCCCTCGGCCTCGGCTTCGCCTTCCTCGCCCTCTTCGCCCTCGCGCACCTTGCGGATCAGCTCGGGCTCGGCGACTTCGGTGCCGGCTTCGGCGGCGGGCGCGGCGACTTCCTCGGCGCGCGGCGGCACCACGGTGGCGATCGTCAGATCGGCCTGCGTGAGGATCGTGGCGTTGGGAATCGCGAGATCGCTCACGTGCAACGAGTGGCCGATCGTGAGCGGGGTGACATCGAGCTCGACGCGGTCGGGGATGTGCTCGGGGAGCACTTCGATTTCGACCTCGCGCGTCACCTGGTCGAGCACGCCGCCGGCGTTGCGCACGCCCTCGGGCGTCCCGGTGAGATGCACGGGGACCTTGAGCTTCACCTTCTCGTCGGCGTGGATCTCGTAGAAGTCGATATGGATGATGTCGGGGCGCACCGGATGGCGCTGGATTTCGCGGATCAGGGCGCGCGCCTTCTTGCCCTCGACGGTGAGCTCGACCAGCGTGCTGGACGGCTCCTTGCCGCTGAGCACCTGCTCGAGCGTCTGCGCGTCGACCTCGAGCGACTGGCTCGCGCGGCCGTGGCCGTAGACGACCGCCGGAACCTTCTTCTGGAGACGCGCCTGGCGCGCGGCGCCCTTGCCGGCGGCGGTGCGCGGTGCGGCGGTGATGGAGATGAGCTGTGCCATACTACGTCCTCTGTAATCGGTCGTCGGTTATCAGTCGAACAACGAGCTGACTGACTGGTTCGAGTGCTCGTAGCCGATCGCCTTGGCCATCAACGCTGCGATCGACAACACTTTCAGCTTGTCGAACTTTCGATCGTCGGGGATGCGGATCGTGTTCGTCACCGTCACTTCTTCGATTGGTGACGCCTTGAGCCGCTCCACCGCGGGGCCCGACAGCAGCGCGTGTGTCGCGAAGGCGAACACGCGACGTGCACCGAGCCGGCGCAGAGCGGCGGCTGCTTCGGTGATCGTCCCCGCCGTATCGATCATGTCGTCGGGGATGAGGCAGTCCGAGCCCTCGACCTCGCCGACCACATTTACTACTTCCGCGATGTTCGCCGACGGGCGGCGCTTGTCGATGATGGCGAGGGCGGCGTTCAACCGCTTCGCGAAGCCGCGCGCCATCTTTGCCGATCCCACATCGGGAGCCACCACCACCGGGTCCTTGAGCTGCTTCTGCCGG
>DATFSB010000105.1:0-13142 GCA_035262825.1 Gemmatimonadales bacterium
TGCTCTACCAGGTCGCGACCGCGGGACTCGAGCCGGAAGAGATCGCCAAGCCGGTGCGTGCGGTGCTGCGCGGGCAACGCAATTTCGACTTTCGACTCGCCCGGGTGAGCGGCGTCGATTTCGCGTCCCGCCGCCTCGCGACCGACGACGCGCCGATCGGCTACGACTACCTGGTCCTCGCGACGGGGGCGGCGGCGAATTTCTTCGGCCTGAAGGGGGTCGAGCAGTTCGGTCTCACGTTGAAGGACATCCCCGACGCCGTCCGGATCCGCAATCACGTCCTCTCGTGTTTCGAAGAAGCGATGTTCGTGCCCGACCCTGAGCGGCGGCGGGCGTTGCTGACGTTCGTGGTGGTGGGTGGCGGGCCGACGGGTGTCGAAATGGCCGGCGCCCTCTCGGAGCTGATCCGCCTCGTCCTCGTGAAAGACTATCGTCGGCTCGATCTCAAGGACGTGCGCATCCTGCTGCTCGAGGCGGGGAACCGGCTGCTCCCCGGATTCCCCGAGCGGCTCTCCGAGGCCGCCGCCAACACCCTGTGGAAGAAACACGTCGAAGTCCGCCACGGCGCGCTGGTCACGGGGTTTGATGGATCCGCCGCCACGCTGAAGAGCGGCGAAGTCGTCCCGGCGAGAACGCTGATCTGGGCCGCCGGCGTCCAGGCCGCGCCGCTCGCCAAGACGCTCGGCGTCCCCACGGCGCATCTCGGCCGGGTGAAGGTCGAGCCGACGCTGCAGCTTGCCGGGCACCCCGAGGTGTTCGTCATCGGCGACGCCGCCTACCTCGAAGCGCAAGGGCCCTCGCTGCCGATGATGGCCCCCGTCGCGATCCAGATGGGAGAGACCGTTGCGCGGAGCATCGGGCGGCTGCTCGCGGGAGGCACCGCCGTGCCGTTCGTCTACAAGGATCCCGGCACGCTGGCGACGATCGGACGCAACGCCGCGGTTGCCCGCATCCGCGGCATCTCGTTCACGGGGTTTCCCGCGTGGGTGGTGTGGCTGGTGGTGCACCTCATCCAGCTGATCGGTTTCCGCAACCGGCTCTTTGTCTTGACCAACTGGGCGTGGGATTACTTCTTCTACGATCGCGCCGTCCGCCTGATTACCGCTGCGTCGTCCCCGCGTGCCTCGCAGGAGGAATCGACATGACCCGTTTGGTGTTCGCATGCGCCGCGATCGTGCTCCCCGGCTGCGCCCGAGCCACCGCTCGCGGCGCGCCGCAGCAACCCACGCCGGCCGCGGTCGCTCCGGCACGGCAGGACACCACGCGGCCACGCCCACAGGGCCCGCAGGCCGAAGGGCCCAAACCGTACGACCAGGTCATCCCCAAGGGCGCAAAGACCGATTCCGGCGTCTTCATCATCCACCAATCGAACGAGAAGCTGTGGTACGAGATCCCGCGCCGCGCGCTGGGACTCGAGTTTCTGCTCGTTTCCGACTATGCCGCGACGCAGGAAGGGACGCGCTACGCCGGCGAGAACCTGAACAGCCAGGTGGTGCGCTGGCAGCGCACGGGCAATCGGGTGCTGCTGCGCAGCGTGTCGTACGACATGGTGGCCGACAGCGCCAATCCGGTGTCGCGCGCGGTGCACCTCTCGAACGTCGAGCCGGTGTTGATGAGCTTCGACATCGCGGCGTACTCCCCCAACGCCGACTCCAACGTCGTGATCGAGGCGACGAAGCTGTTCACGACCGACGTGCCGGAGCTGGGAGCGCGGCGCGTCTACCGTATGCGGCAGCTCGACCCGGCGCGCTCGTTCATCGAGCGGGTGAAGTCGTTCCCGATCAACGTCGAGGTGACGGCGCTGCACACCTTCGCCAACGATTCCGTTCCCGGCCAGAACCGCACCCTCGGGTCGCTGACGTTCGAGATGCACTACTCGATGGTGCAGCTCCCCGAACGCCCCATGGCGCGGCGCCTGTGCGACAACCGCGTGGGGTACTTCTCGATCACGCAGCTCGATTTCGGCACCGACGAGCAGCGCGTGGCGACACGCTGCTACATCACGCGCTGGCGGCTCGAGCCGAAGGACTCCGGTGCGGCGGTGAGCGATCCCGTCAAGCCGATCGTGTTTTACATCGATCCGGCGACGCCGAAGCAGTGGGTGCCGTGGATGATCAAAGGCGTGAACGCCTGGGAGCCGGCGTTCCGCGCCGCCGGGTTCTCGAACGCGATCATGGCGCGAGTGGCGCCCACGGCGCAGGAAGACCCGAACTTCGATCTCGACGACGCGCGCTATTCCACCATTCGGTGGCTGCCGTCGACGATCGAAAACGCCTACGGGCCGCACACCAGCGACCCGAGAACCGGCGAGATCTTGCAGACCAACATCGGGTTCTTCCACAACGTCATGAACCTGGTGCGCGACTGGTACTTCGTGCAGGTTGGCCCGCTCGACCCGCGTGCGCACCGCCTGCCGTTGCCCGACTCGCTGATGGGGGAATTCCTCGCCTACGTCGTCACCCACGAAGTGGGCCACACGCTCGGCTTCCCGCACAACATGAAGTCCAGCTCGTCGTATCCCGTCGACTCGCTGCGCAGCGCCAGCTTCACGGCCAAGTACGGTGATGAGGCGTCGATCATGGATTACGGCCGCTTCAATTACGTGGCACAGCCAGGCGACGGGGCGCGGCTGATCCCGATCCTCGGACCGTACGACTACTACGCCGTGGACTGGGGCTACCGCCGCGTTCCCGGTGCCGCGACGCCGGAGGCGGAGCGGACGGTGCTCGACTCACTGGCGCGGCTGCAGGATGGCAACCGCATGCTGCGCTTCGGGAACGCCGACGGCGTCGACCCCGAGGCGCAGACCGAAGATCTGGGCGCCGATGCGATCGCCGCGACGACGCTCGGCCTCAAGAACGTCCGGCGCGTGATGCCGCTCCTGATTCCCGCCAACACCACCGATCCGCTGCGCGACTACGGCGACTTGAACGAGAACTACGGCCGCCTGATCGGGCAGTGGCAGCGCGAGCTGGGGCACGTGGTGACGCTGGTGGGCGGCGTGTATCGCGCCGAGAAGTATCCCGACCAGTCGGGGGTGATCTTCACCCCGGCGCCGCGCGCGCGGCAGCAGGCGGCAGTGCGGTTCCTGCTCGACAATGCCTTCGAGACACCGGCGTTCTTCCTCGACGTCGACGTGCTGCGGCGCATCGAGCCCAACGGCACCGTGGACCGGATTCGCCAGAGCCAGGGCCAGCTGCTCGACGGGCTGTTCAACGATGCGCGACTGAACCGGCTGGTGGACCAGGAAGCGCTCGCGACGGCCGATGCGCCGGCCTACGGCCTCGCCGACCTGCTGCGCGACGTGCGGATGGGTCTGTTTCGCGAGCTGGCGAGCGGTGCCACGATCGACATCTACCGCCGCAACGTGCAGCGCAATTTCGTCGATCTCCTGGGGACGAAGCTCGTGCCGCCACCGCCGCCGCCCCCGGCGCCGCCGTTCCCGGGATTCGTGCCGCCCCCGCCGCGCCCCGAGGAAGCGAAGTCACTGGTGCGGGGCGAGCTGCGGGACCTGGATGCCGCGATTGCGGCGGCGCTCCCGCGGGTGCGGGATCGGGGGACGCGGCTGCATCTGCAGGATTTGCGGTATCGGATCGATCGGGTGTTGAATCCGCGGTGAGAGGAGGCGTAATGGGTCATGAGTAGATGAGAAGAAGCGTCGTGGGTCATGGGTAGTGGGTTAACCCATTACACATTACCCATTACGCATTACCCATTACGCATTACCCATTACAGCTTCGGCAACGTAATCCCCACCTGCGCCTGATATTTGCCCTTCTTGTCGGCGTAACTCCGCTCACACTCATCGCCTTCATCCGCCGTAAAGAACAACACTTGCGCAATGCCTTCGTTGGCGTAGATGCGGGCGGGCAGGGGAGTCGTGTTCGAGATCTCGAGCGTCACGTATCCTTCCCACTCCGGCTCGAATGGCGTGACGTTGGTGATGATGCCGCAGCGGGCGTAGGTGCTCTTGCCGACGCAGATGGTGAGCACGTTACGCGGGATGCGGAAGTACTCGACCGAGCGCGCCAGGGCGAAGGAGTTAGGCGGGACGATGCACGTCGGTCCCGTGAATTCGACGAACGACTTGGGATCGAATTGCTTGGGATCGACGATCGCCGAGAGGGCGTTGGTGAAGATCTTGAACTCGGGCGCCACGCGCATGTCGTAGCCGTAGGACGACACGCCGTAGGAGATCACGCCCTCGCGGACCTGATCTTCGGCGAACGGCTCGATCATGCGATGTTCGGTGGCCATGCGACGGATCCAGCGGTCGGACTTGATCGACATGGCGGGCCAATCTAATGATTCTATCGACACTTACGCCACGTTTTCGGTTGACATGCATCGACGCCACGAATAATTTCACGGGCGGGTACAAGTGAAATTTTTCACGAGAGCGGCGTGCTCCGACCCTACAGCATCTTCCTGATCCTGTTTGCATTCGTCGTGGCCAATGCGGTCATGATGCTCGTCCTGTCTCATTTCGCCGGACCCCGCCGTCCCACCCAGATCAAAGGCACCCCGTACGAGAGCGGCATGCCCCCGCTGGGGGACGCGCGCGAGCGCTTCTCGGTGAAATTCTACATGGTGGCGATGCTGTTCATCGTGTTCGACATCGAGACGGTGTTCCTGATCCCGTGGGCCGCGATCTACAAGGGCGGCGTCGCCTCCGTGAGTACCGGTTTCCTGCTGGTTGAAATGATCGTCTTTCTGGTGATCCTCGCGATCGGATATGTGTATGTCTGGAAGCGGGGAGCCCTACAATGGGATTGATATGAAGCACGTCATAGAGACCAAAGAAGTGGCTGGCAGCCCCAATTACCACCTGACCACGTGGAAGAAGCTGGTGGATTGGGCGGTCAACCAGTCGCGCGCCAACAGCCTCTGGCCGATGCCGTTCGGCACCGCGTGCTGCGCCATCGAGTTCATGGCCACCGCCGCGTCGCGCTTCGACATCGCCCGCTTCGGCATGGAGCGGCAGGCGTTCTCGCCGCGCCAGGCCGACGTGCTGATCTGCGCCGGACGGCTGCCGTTCAAGCTGGCGCCGGTGATCCGGCGCATCTACGACCAGATGCCGCAGCCCAAGTGGGTGATCTCGATGGGCGCTTGCGCCTCGAGCGGCGGCATCTTCGACAACTACGCCATGGTGCAGGGCATCGACACAATCGTTCCGGTGGACGTCTACGTCCCGGGCTGCCCGCCGCGGCCCGAGGGCTTGCTGTACGGGATTCTGCTGCTGCACAAGAAGATCAAAGGGGAATCGCTGTTCGACGCCGTGCGCCGGCGCGACGAGCAGCTGCTCGACGAGCACGGCTTGCGCCTGCCGCCCGCCGAGATCGACGAAGTCTCCGAGCCGTTCGGCAACTCCGTCCACCAGTTCCGCTCGGCGTGAACCCCACCGTCGGCGCGCTGCAAGCGACCTTCGGAAACGCGATCGGCCGCGCGAGCGACATGCGCGACGGCTGGACCAGCGTCACCGTCCGTGCCGACCGGCTCAAGGACGTGATGACGTGGCTGCGCGATCATCCCGAGCATCACTACGACTACCTCGTCGACGTCACCGCCGTGGAATACCGCGATCGCGAGCGGCCGCTCGAGGTCGTCTACCTGCTGCGCTCGCTCGCGCGCAAGGCCGACCTGCGCGTGAAGGTCGAGCTCGATCCGCGCGGTGAGCTGGCGGTCGATTCGGTGACGCCGCTGTGGGCCGGGGCGAACTGGCTCGAGCGCGAGGTCTACGACATGTTCGGCGTCGTCTTCGCCGGGCATCCCGACCTGCGCCGCATCCTGATGTGGGAGACGTATGCCGAGGGATACCCGCTGCGCAAAGACTTCCCGCTGCGCGGCCGCTTCTCCCGCGCCGAGCAGGTGCGGCAGGCGCTGAATGTCAATCCCGAAGCCAACTACTCGATGGAAGAGCTGTCCATCGCCGAAGCCTACGACGAGCTGCCGGCCGACATGCGCGAGCGGCTGCGCCGCGGCGACCGCGGCAAGGTGCGGGAGTCCGAATGAGCAAGCGCACCGTCGAGCTCGAGCTCGCCACCCCGGGCGTCGACGCCCAGGGGCAGCCGACCCGCGTGCCACTCGTCGCCGACGAGCCGGACCTGGGCGGCGAGCACCTGCTCATCAACCTCGGCCCACAGCACCCGGCGACGCACGGAGTGCTGCGCCTCGTAGTGGAGCTGGACGGCGAGACGGTGGTACGGGTGATCCCGCACGTCGGCTATCTGCATTCCGGCTTCGAGAAGCTGGGCGAGTACCGCCACTACAATCAGATCATCCCGCTCACCGACCGCACCGACTACCTGTCGCCGATGGCGAACAACGTCGGCTTCGCGCTCGCGGCCGAGCGGCTGATGGGAATCGAGATCACCCCGCGCTGCACCGTGCTGCGGGTGATCGCCTGCGAGATGAGCCGCATCATCTCGCACATGGTGTGGCTCGGCACCACGGCCATCGACCTCGGCGCCTTCACGCCGTTTCTGTGGGCGTTCCAGCAGCGCGAGCGCATTTACAACCTGCAGGAGATGTGGACCGGCGCGCGCCTCACGACGAGCCTCACGCGCGTCGGCGGCCTGATGGCCGACATCCCGGACGGCTTCGTCGAGGGGCTGCGCGAGTTCACGCGCACCTTCCCCGACACCCTGGACGAGATCGACCGCGTCCTGACGCGCAACGCGATCTGGGCCGGCCGCACCCAGGGGATCGGCGTCCTCACCGCTGATGAAGCAACCAACTACTCGCTCTCGGGACCGATGCTGCGCGCCTCGGGCGTACCGTGGGACATGCGCAAGGATCAGCCATACCTCGGCTACGAGACCTACGACTTCGAGGTCCCGGTCGGCGAGCACGGCGACGTCTACGACCGCTTCCTGGTGCGGCTCGAAGAGTGCTATCAGTCCAACAAGATCCTGATCCAGGCGCTCGACCGGCTGCCCGACGGCCCGATCAACGTCGCCGATCCGCGCGTCATCCTGCCGCCGAAGTCGCGGGCGATGAGCGACATGGAAGCGATGATCTTCCACTTCAAGCAGGTGATGGAAGGGGTGAAGGCCCCGGTCGGCGAGGCGTACGTCGGGATCGAAAACCCCAAAGGCGAGCTCGGCAACTATCTCGTGTCGGACGGGACGGCGAAACCGGTGCGCTGGCGCATCCGGCCGCCGGCCTTCATCAACCTGGCCTCGATCTCCAAGATGTCCGAAGGCCACCTGCTCTCCGACCTGATCGCGATCAACGCGTCGGTCGACATCGTGATGGGCGAGGTGGACCGGTGAGCGTGACGCACCCGGAAGGCACCGAGGCGTACGAGCCCGTCTTCGAGGGGCACCGGCTCGACGAGCTGAACAAGCTGCTCACCCGTTATCCCAACAAGCAGGCGGCGCTGCTGCCGGCGCTGTGGATGGTGCAGCGCGAGCGCGGCTGGATCTCCGACCAGAGCATGGCGGAGGTGGCCGAGGTGCTGGGGATCACGCCGGCGTACGTGAAGGGTGTCGTCACCTTCTACACGATGTACCACCAGCATCCGGTGGGCCGGCACTTCGTGCAGATCTGCACCACGTCGCCGTGCAACCTGTGCGGCGCCGAGGAGGTGGTGAAGGCTTTTTTGAAGGAGAGCGGCGCCGGCGAGCTGGGCGCCACGAGCCCCGACGGTCGGTTCACGGTGATCGAGGTCGAGTGCCTCGGCGCCTGCGGCTTCGCCACGCCGATCCTCGTCGACGACGACTTCATCGAGAGCGTGACGCCGGAAAGAGTCAAAGAGATTGTGAGGAAATATCTGTGATGGGCTATTGCGGAATGCGGATTGCGGAATGCGGAATTTGTCGGACTTTGGTCGAGGACAGGAACGTCGACCTGGGGTCGGACCTCCCATTTTCATTCCGCAATCCGCAATCCCCAATCCACAATCGAACTCGTCCAGGGATGAGATAGTGGGCTATCCTCACAAGCCACACTCGCGAGAGACAGTCATCCTGTCGAAGTATTTCGGCGACGCCGAGGCCCGGTCGTTCAAGGGCTGGAAGAAGCGCGGCGGCTACGAGATGCTCGACAAGGCGCTCGCGATGGACCCGAACGCCGTCATCGAAGAGGTGAAGAGCTCCGGCCTTCGCGGGCGCGGCGGCGCGGGATTCCCGACCGGGCTCAAGTGGTCGTTCATGCCGAAAGAGAAGAAGAAGGCGCACTACCTGTGCGTGAACGCCGACGAGTCGGAGCCGGGGACGTTCAAGGACCGCGAGATCATGCGCTGGACGCCGCACGCCCTGCTCGAAGGCACGGCGATCGCGGCGCACGCGATCCGCGCCGAGATCGCCTACATCTACGTCCGCGGCGAGTTCACGGAGCCGCTGGCGATCATGGAGCAGGCGCTCGCCGAGGCGAACGCCGCCAAGGTGTTCGGCAAGATCAAGATCTTCCTGCACCGCGGCGCCGGCGCCTACATCTGCGGCGAAGAGACGGCGCTGATGAGCTCGATCGAGGGCAAGCGCGGCAACCCGCGCATCAAGCCGCCGTTCCCCGCGGCCGCCGGCGTCTTCGGACTGCCGACGACGATCAACAACGTCGAGACGCTGGTCGCGGTGCCGCACATCCTCAAGCACGGCGCCGAGTGGTACAAGAAGATGAGCCTCTCGAACCCCAAGAGCACGGGGACGAAGCTGTTCAGCATCTGTGGGCACATCGCCAAACCCGGCAACTACGAGGTGACGCTCGGCTTCCCGCTGAAGGACCTGTTGTACGAGCTGGCGGGCGGCATGCGGCAGGGTCGCACGCTCAAGGCCTGCATCCCCGGAGGATCGTCGGTACCGATGCTGAACCGCGAGGAGACCGAGAGCACGCTGCTCGACTACGAAGGATGCGTCGAGAAGGGCACGATGCTCGGCTCGGGCGGCGTGATCGTGTTCGACGACACGGCGGACATGGTCTACCAGACGATGCGGCTGACGCGCTTCTACGCGCACGAGTCGTGCGCGCAGTGCACGCAGTGCCGCGAAGGCACCGCTTGGACGACGAAGATCCTGGAGCGCATCCTCGCGGGCCAGGGCAAGATGAGCGACCTCGATCTGCTGCTCGAGCTGTCGGAGAACATGACGGGGAAGACGATCTGCGTGCTCTCCGACTCGTGCGCTGCGCCGGTCGTGAGCGCGATCAAGCGGTTCCGGAATGAGTTCGAGGATTACATCGCGGGGAGACGCAAACCGGTGATGGCCGCGTGAGCAGGAAATCAACGATCGCCGCTGTTTACCGTGCGCTAAAGCGCCGCTCGGCCAGAACACGCGCCCTGAAGGGCGGTCTGAGAGCTGATGGCTGATAGCGTAGTCAACCTCACGATTGACGGCGTCCCAGTCACTGTTCCGCCCGGCACGCTGCTCATCGAGGCGGCGAAGCAGGTGGGCGTGCTGGTGCCGCACTACTGCTACCATCCGGGGCTGCCCGTCGCCGGCGTGTGCCGCATGTGCCTGGTGCACGTCGAGAAGCAACCGAAGCTCGCGATCGCCTGCGCCACACAGGTCGCCGAAGGAATGGTCGTGACGACGACCGCCCCCGAGGCGAAGGCGGCGCGCCAGGGCGTGCTCGAATTCCTGCTCATCAACCACCCGCTCGACTGCCCGATCTGCGACCAGGCCGGCGAGTGCGAGCTGCAGGACTTCGTCTTCCAGGAAGGGCGCGCCGCAACGCGCTACACCGAGTACTCCAAGCGCTTCAATCCCGTCGAGGACTTCGGGCCCGACGTGCTGTACGTCCCCAATCGCTGCATCCTCTGCACCCGTTGCGTGCGGTTCATGGAAGACGTGGCGAAAGAGCCGGTATTGAACGTGTCGGAGCGCGGCGACCGCGCCTTCATCGGGATTCACCCCGAGGCGCGGCTCGACCATCCCTGGGCCGGGAACGTGGTCGATCTCTGCCCGGTCGGGTCGCTGCTCAGCAAAGACTTCCTGCACAAAGCCCGCGCCTGGGAGCTCGACAAGGCGGCCTCGGTCTGCACCGGCTGCTCGCAGGGGTGCAACGTCACCCTCGATCTGCGCGACAACACCGTCGTGCGGGTGCGGCCGCGGCCCAACCTCGAGGTCAATCGCTACTTCATCTGCGACCACGGGCGCGCCAACTACCGCTGGATGAATCGCGGCGACCGCATCGAGGCGCCGCTGGTGCGCGAGGGCGGCGAGCTCGTCGCCACCGATTGGGATACCGCACTCGACCGCGTGCGCGGCCTGGTACGCGGGGCGAACGGGAAGGCGGTGACGATCGCGTCACCCCTCGCGTCGACCGAGGCGCTGTACCTCGCCCGGCGGCTGCTCTCGCGGTTCGACTGGATGGGGGCGTTCCAGATGGTACAGGGCGAAGAAGCGCCGCTCGCCGGGGTGCCCAATCTCGCGCTGCGCGCCGACCGGGCGCCCAACGGCACGGGCGCCGAGCTCCTGGGCTACACGAAAGACGTCGCGGCGGCGGTGGCGGCGGCAGCCACCGCGGCGCTGGTGTTCGTGCTCGGCGAAGCCGACGTCCCGGTGGAAACGAAGGGCGTCCTCGTCTACGCCGGCACGACGCTTCCCGACCACGCGCGCGGCGCCGCGGTGGTGCTGCCGATCGCCAATGTCGCCGAAGAGGACGGCACGTACGTCAACCGCGACGGGCGCGTGCAACGCTACTTCCAGGCCAAGCCGGCGCCGGGGATGGCGCGTCCCGCCTGGTGGGTGCTCAGCGAGCTGGTTGCGGAGCACGAAGGGGCGGTGCGTGCGGTATCGGCGGAGGACGCGTTCGACATGCTCGCGGAAGCGGAGCCGTTCTCCGGCCTCAGCTACGCGAAGCTCGGTCTCGCGGGCGCGCGAGTGCGCAACGGGGCGGGAGTGCCGGCATGACGTTCTTCCTCGTCGCGTCGATCATCAAGCTGCTCGTGATCTTCACGATCATCATGGTGGGCGTGGCGCTGCTCACCTGGCTCGAGCGGCGCGTGTGCGCCTGGATGCAGGACCGCCTGGGACCGAATCGCGTCGGCCCCTTCGGCCTGCTGCAGCCCGCCGCCGACGGCCTGAAGAACATCGTGAAGGAAGAGACCTACCCGGCGACCGCGGACTTCTGGACCTTCATCCTCGCTCCGGCGGTGTCGTTCACGCCGGCGCTGCTCACCTTCGCCGTGATCCCGTTCGGCGCGCCGCTGCACACCAAGTGGGGCGACGTGCCGCTCGTCGTGGCGGATCTGCCGGTCGGGTTCCTGTACATCCTCGCGATCTCGTCGCTCGGCGTGTACGGCATCGTGCTGGCAGGGTGGTCGTCCAACAACAAGTACGCGCTGCTCGGGGGCCTGCGTGCCTCGGCGCAATTGATCTCGTACGAAATCGCGATGGGGATGAGCACCGTGGCGGTGCTGCTCGTCGCCGGCAATGTCTCACTCAATGACGTCGTGGCGGGACAGCAGGGCTCGCTGATCCACTGGAACGTGTTCCCGCTGTCGCTCGCGTTCTTCATCTTCATCGTCGCGGCGTTCGCGGAAACGAACCGCGTCCCCTTCGATCTCCCCGAGGCGGAAGGCGAGCTGGTGGCCGGCTATCACGCCGAGTACAGCTCGATGAAGTTCTCGATGTTCTATATCGCCGAGTACTCGAACATGGTGACGGCCTCGGCGCTGATGGCGACGCTGTTCTTCGGCGGCTGGAACGTACCGTTCACGAACTGGGGCGCGTCCGCCGCGCCGCCGCTGTGGCAGACGCTCGTAACCGCGGTGGTGTTCTTCGCGAAGACATTCTTCTTCCTGTTCCTCTACATCTGGGTACGCTGGACGTTGCCGCGCTTCCGCTATGACCAGCTGATGGCGCTGGGATGGAAAGTGATGCTGCCGCTGGCGCTGATCTATCTCACCGTGATCGCGACGGCGATCTGGTTCTTCCACGACTTCCTCGGCTGGGCGTACGACACGCGCTTCTCACTGGCGCTGTTCGCGGTGAACGTGGCGCTCGCCATCCCGCTGCTGTTCGTGCTCGATCGCGGCCACATCGTGGCCGGCTCGGTCGAGCGGAGGCGCGCCTAGATGCCGATCACGGTGAAAGTGCTGCGCCGGCCGACGGGCGGGACGTCGTATCTGCGCGCGATGTTCAAGGGGATGCTGCTGACGTTCTCGCACATCTTCCGTCCCAAGGTGACGATGCAGTACCCCGAGGAGAAGAGCAGCAAGGACTGGACGCTCTCGTCGCGCTGGCGCGGCACGCACCGCATGCTCACCGACGAGCAGGGGCGCGCCAAGTGCGTCGCCTGCGGGCTGTGCCCGCAGATCTGCCCCGCCAACTGCATCAAGCTGGTGCCGGGTGAGGACGAGGAGGGCAACCGCTATCCGCTGATCTACGAGATCGACGAGTTCCGCTGTGTGTTCTGCGGCTACTGCCAGGAGGTGTGCCCCGAAGAAGCGATTCACGTCGGGGTGCATTACGAGAACTCGGAGTTCGAGCGCGGGCGGTTCGTCTACGACCTGGAGCGGCTGTGCGCGCAGACGCACCCCGTCTCCACGCTGTGGGACCCGTCGGACCCTAAAGGGGAGTGATGCCGTCCATCCTCAGCGTCGTCTACTGGGCGTTTGCCGTCCTCGCCGTGCTCGCGGCGGCGATGTGCATCACGCGTCGCAACCCTCTCGCCAGCGCCCTGTGGCTGGTGCAGACGCTGTTCTGTATCGCCGTGCTGTTCACGATCCTGCACGCGCCGTTCATCGGCGTTCTGCAAGTCCTGGTGTACGCCGGCGCCATCATGGTGCTGTTCCTGTTCGTCATCATGCTGCTCAACCTGGGGCGCTCGAGCGGCGACCTGAAAGGGCTGGTCTCGTCGGCGGTCGGGACGATCCTGGGCGTGCTGCTGTTGTTTTATGTGAGCCCGATCGCGCGCACCAGCGTCCCGGAGGCGATCGTGCTGCCCGCCGGCGCCCTCGACTCGACGCTGGTCCACCAGGGCGTCGTGGGATCGGTCGCGGGGCCCTTGTTCGACACCTATCTCGTCCCGTTTGAGATCACGAGCCTGCTGCTGACCGCGGCCATCGTCGGCGCCGTCGTGCTCGCGAAACGGAAGCTGTAGATGTTCACCGGCGCCACGCTCGCGGTCTCCGCGGTCCTGTTCGCGATCGGCACGATCGGCGTGCTGCTGCGCCGCAACGCGATCGTGATCTTCATGTG
>DATFSB010000106.1:0-2421 GCA_035262825.1 Gemmatimonadales bacterium
CCTCCGCCCACCACGACGATACGACGTTGAGCGTCAACCGCCCGCCACTGATGCGGTCGATGTTGGCCGCCTGTTTGGCGGCGAGCGCTGGCGGATGAAACGTCGGGCGCACCGCCACCATCAGCTCGAGCCGCTCGGTCACCGCCGCGAGCGCGGCGGTCGTCGTCCAGGCGTCGAGCGCCGGGGCGTCGGGGCCTTTGATGTCGTTGAGATTCAGCTCGGCGATGAGTGTGAGATCGAAGCCGATCTCTTCACTGCGCCGTGCAAGCCGGCGCACATACTCCCAGCTCGCCTCCATCTGCTCGGCGGGGACGTTGCGCAGCCAGCCGCCGAACACCGGGAGCCAGTAGCCGAAGCGCATGCTCAGGCCCCCCGCTGTTCGAGATAATCCACGAGCCGCACGAACGGATCGAAGCCGACCACACGCGGGGCGTCCGCCACGAAATTCGAGAGCGCGTTGACGTCATAGTAGTAGCGCGCCCCATCGCGCGCATCGATGAGATACTCGACGCCTCCGACGTCGATCCTGGCGGCGGCCATGAGACGCTCGACTTCGTCGACGATATCAGGCGGCGGGGTGTAGCCTTCCACACGCAGATTGTTCTTGGGTGCGTCCACTGGGCACGCCGCGCGCACCAGCTCGGCGCCGCCGACAGTCTGGCAGACGTCGGCGGGACAGAGGTTGAAGCTGTCGCCCGGTGTGTAGATGCGGATGGCGTACAGGAACCGCCCGCCCAGTACCTCGACCCGAACGATGCGCTGCTGATCGGCAGGAATGAACTCCTGCACCAGCGCCGTCTGGTCAACGCCCAGGTCGAGCGCCCCAGCCCGGGCCGCAGCGTCCAGCGCCTGCCCTGTTTCGAAACGCCGCACGCCGGCGCCCGATCCACCGATATTCGGCTTCACCACAACTGGGAACCGCAGACCCTCCGATGCCGCTACCGCCTCGGCGGCGTGGTTGATGACGCGGGCGCGCGGAGCCGGAAGGCCGAGCTCGCGCAGCAACGTTAGCTGCAGTGCTTTCGAGGTCTCCGTGACGTAGGACTCGTACCCGTTCACAACGGGTACACCGTGGCGCTGCAGGAAGGACAGCCAGTGCAGCGTGTAGAAAATCGCGTTGCCGTGGCCGCGCGTATACGCCGACGGACTCATCCGATTGAAAACCAGTCCGTACGGCGGTCGGCCATTGGTGGCGTCGAAGCGATGCTGAGTGGCGTCGAGCCGCACATAGGGCACGGCGCGGCGATCCAGTTCGGCGAACAACGGCCGGAACCAGTCCGGGTGTTCGTAATAGATCGCCAGCGGGCGATCGACCGAGAGCGTCATCTCGTCAGACCTCCAATGCGTTGTGCTTCTTGTACGGCGCGCTCCACCGCCTGGCGCAGCTCCGGACCAGGCACGCCGTCCTGGAACTGATCGGGCGTCGCGTAGACCCCGGCCGCGACCACGGTGGCGCCGAGGCTGACGAACAGCGGTCGCAGTCCGTGGTCGATCGCCAGTGCATGCCCGCGGGACTGCCCGCTCACCAGCGGGACGCCGACCTTCCCGACGAGACTCTCCGGAGCCAGGAGGTCGAAGAACACCTTGAGCAACCCGCTGTAAGTCGCGCGATACACCGGTGTCCCGGCGACCACGACGCGCGCCCGACCAACCGTCTCCAGCGCCGCCGCGACCTCGGGCGCCGTTCCCCGCCCCAGCAGCGCATCCGCGGGCAACCCCGCGAGGTCGATCAGCGTCGTAGTGGCGCCGTGACCGGCGAACACGCCGAGCGCCGTCTCTACCAGCACGCGCGACTTCGACACCGGGCTCGGGCTGCCGGAGATACCGGCAACCCACACCGCTTGCGATCCGGACATCCCGAGGCTCCTCGCGAAAACGAAACGGCCGCGACCCCCGGGTGGGGTCGCGGCCGATCACGTGCTGGTTGCGCTGGTACGCGCTGGTACTACCTCGCGATCGCCTTCCCCCTCGCCCGCATCATCAGCGGCGAATGGCAACATGCGCAGGCCAGCATGGCGTACCGGATCACGCTTGCAACGTTAGTGCGCGGCTCGCGCTGCGGCAACCCTCCGTTCGGAAAACTCCATGCAATAACTCGTCGCCTTCAAGTCGAGCGCCCCCGCGTCCCGCGCCCCCACTCCCGGCGTCCACATCAGCTCGAAATCGTCTGCTAAGTCACGTAGTGCAACGGGATTGGTGACGGACCGGTTGACGTGCCACCGGGACCATGATTAGCGTGCGCCCATGATGTCTCACGTCGTGGTGGTTGGATTCCATCTGGCAGCGGCGCCCGTCGGCACCGCGTGCCCGGCCGGGAATTGCACCGCGTCGAATCCGAATTCGGGATCACCCGATCGAGCGTGTGGGACATAGCTGTTACACGACAGCAACGCAGTGCGAGACGCCCCCACGCTAGGATCC
>DATFSB010000107.1:0-2875 GCA_035262825.1 Gemmatimonadales bacterium
CTGCGCGAGCGCGGCGGCGACCTCATCACGGCACTCCCCCTCCTTCCCACCTTCAACTCCAATCATCCGGAGCCGAGCCCGTATTCGCCGGTGAGCCGGCTGTTCTGGTCGGAGCTGATGCTCGATCTCGAGGGAGGACACCAACCCGCGGGCGACGTCACGACGCTCGACGTCACACGTGCCGACGCCGAGGTCCGTGCCGCGCTCGCCAATCACCCGATCCCCGACGAAGCGATGCGTGACGGCGAGCTGGTCCGCTACGCCCACTTCCGCGGCGCCCAGAAACGGCTCGGTAGAAACTGGCGCGACTGGCCTGCTGAAGCGCGCGCCGGGAAGCTCGCTGTGGAGCATCTCGACGCCGACGAAGAGCGCTTCCACCTCGTGGCGCAGACGCTGGTGCGCAAGCAGCTGCACGACCTGCGCGAGCGACTCGATCCGACGGGCGTGCGGCTGGGGCTCGATCTCGCGGTCGGCGTGCACCCGGACGGCTACGACCCCTGGTCGCGCCAGACGCTGTTCTGCGACGGCATGTCGGTCGGTGCGCCACCCGATCCGGGATTCCCGAGCGGCCAGGATTGGGGTTTCGCGCCGGTGCTGCCGGCGGCGTCGCGTCTCGAAGGGCATCGCTATCTCGCGGCGTCAATCGGGCACCAGGCATCGCTCGCGGGGGTGTTGCGCGTCGATCACGTGATGGCGTGGACGCGCCTCTACGTGATCCCGCACGGCATGGCGCTGTCCGAGGGGACGTACGTCAGCTATCCCGCCGAAGAGCTGTTTGCGATTCTCACCCTCGAGTCGCACCGCCACCACTGTGAGATCGTGGGCGAGAATCTGGGAACCGTTCCCCCCGAGATCGACGAGGCGCTGCCCCGCCACAAGATCTGGGGGATGTATCTGGCCGAGTTCCAGGACTGGAAGGGGAAGAAGGAGGAGGCGCCGGCGGCCCCCAGCGAGCGCGACATGGCGCTGATCGGCACGCACGACACGCCGACGTTCGC
This sequence comes from Gemmatimonadales bacterium, assembly GCA_035262825.1. Taxonomy (GTDB): domain Bacteria; phylum Gemmatimonadota; class Gemmatimonadetes; order Gemmatimonadales; family GWC2-71-9; genus DASTHG01. The sequence continues at coordinate 999 of DATFSB010000107.1, forward strand.
CGGCTGGCTCAAGGGCGCCGACATCGGTGAGCGGGTGCAGTACCGGCTGATGGGAGAAGACGGGGCGCCGCGGGAGCACCAGGAGCGGACGGTGCAGGCGGAGTGGATCGCCAAGCGGCTGAACACATCGCCGGAGGACTACCGGGCGCTGCTCGCCGCGTTGCTCGAGTGGATGGGCCGCTCGCAGAGTCCGCTCGTCGTGCCGTGGCTCGAGGACCTGTGGCTCGAAGACCGGGCGGTGAATCTCCCCGGGACGCCGTCCTCGGTGCGTCCTAATTGGCAGCGCCCCATGCGTCTCACGCTCGACGAAGTCTTCGGCAACGCTGACATTGCAGCACTGGTCCGTATGCTCGACGCGGCGCGCCGGGCCTAACCCTCACCGGAGTCTCCATGGCCGCACCCACCGCCGTCCGGACGAAACCGCTGCTCTCGTTCTGGCAGATCTGGAACATGAGCTTCGGATTCCTGGGCATTCAGTTCGGCTTCGCGCTGCAGAACGCGAACGTGAGCCGGATCTTCGAGACGCTCGGGGCTAAGGTCGAGAACATCCCGATCCTCTGGATCGCGGCACCGGTGACGGGGCTGATCGTGCAGCCGATCGTCGGCTACTTCTCCGATCGCACCTGGAACCGGCTGGGGCGGCGGCGTCCGTATTTCCTGACGGGCGCCATCCTCGCGTCCCTGGCGCTCGTGGTGATGCCCAACTCGCCGGCGCTGTGGGTCGCGGCGGGGATGCTGTGGGTCATGGATGCGTCGATCAATATCTCGATGGAGCCGTTCCGCGCGTTCGTCGGCGACAACCTCCCCGCCGCCCAGCGCGTCACCGGGTTCGCGATGCAGAGCTTCTTCATCGGGACGGGCGCCGTCGTCGCGTCGATGCTGCCGTGGATCCTCACCAACTGGTTCGGCGTCACGAACGAAGCGGCCGCCGGTCAGATCCCCCAGTCGGTGCGGCTGTCCTTCTATCTCGGCGCGGCCGTCTTCTTCAGTGCCGTGGCGTGGACGGTGTTCAGCTCGAAGGAGTACTCGCCCGAGGAGATGGCGTCATTCGAGGAGAACCGCTCGCGCGAGAGTCATGTCGTCCCGCGTCGGACAGCGGAAGAGTACTGGGCGAATGGGGCGCGGCAGGTCCGGTTGGGTGTCAGCCTCCTCGCTGTCGGCACGGCGTTCACCATCGGGCTCGCGGTGGGTCACGTCTACGAGGTGATGATTCTGTCGGTGGGGATCGCCGTTGCCGGGCTGCTCCTGATTCTCGGTGGGACGATGCAGCGCGGCGGACGGACCGCGAACGGCTTCGTCACGATCCTCAACGACTTCCTCGACATGCCGCGCACGATGAAGCAGCTCGCCTGGGCCCAGTTCTTCTCATGGTTCGCGCTGTTCGCGATGTGGATCTACACGACCGCCGCGGTGACGAGTCACATCTACGGGACCAGCGATACGACCTCGGCGCTCTACAATGAGGGCGCAAACTGGGTGGGGGTGTGCTTCGCCGTCTACAACGGCGTCGCGGCGCTGGCGGCGTTCGCGATCCCCCCGCTCGCGAAGTGGTCGTCTCCCAAGCTCGCTCACGTCGTCTGCCTGATCTGCGGCGCCCTCGGCCTGCTCTCGATCTCCATCGTTTCGGGTCCACAGTACCTGATCGGCTCGATGGTGGGAGTGGGGATTGCCTGGGCCAGTATCCTCTCCATGCCGTACGCGATTCTCACGGGATCCCTGCCGCCGTCCAAGCTCGGCTACTACATGGGCGTCTTCAATTTCTTCATCGTGATCCCGCAGATCGTGGCGGCGGCGGTGCTGGGTGTGATCGTGAAGTCCTTCTTCGGCGGGGACGCGATGTATGCGTTGTTCGTCGGCGGAGGGTCGCTCGTGCTCGC
>DATFSB010000108.1:0-6429 GCA_035262825.1 Gemmatimonadales bacterium
CGACCACGACGGCACGTTGATCGTTCCCTGCCCTCCGTATACATAAGCGATCACCTTCGACGCGCCGCCCGCCGCCGGCATCAGCCGCAGCAACACGTGCTTGTAGAACGGGTGATCGTTCGGCGCCACATCGGCGGTGAATGACAGGTAGACGATCCACTTGCCGTCCGGCGACAGGTGGGGGAACCAGTTGTTGAAGCCGTCGTCGGTGATCTGCCGCTGGTCGCTGCCGTCGGGGCGCATGCGCCATAGCTGCATCCGGCCGCTGCGCACCGAGTTGAAGTAGATGTAGGCGCCGTCGGGGGTGTACTCCGGCCCGTCATCGAGCCCGGGGGCGGTGGTGAGCTTGATCTCGGCGCCGCCCGGCGTGGCAATCTTGTAGACGTCGAACTCGTCGTTGCGCTCGCCGGTGTAGACGAGCCATTTGCCGTCCGGCGACCACCCATGCAGATACGAGGGGCCTTTAGCCGTCACCCGCCTGGGCGTGCCGCCCGTGGCGGGAACCGTGTACACGATCGACGCGCCGCTATCCGCGGCGCTGTGATTGCTGATCGCGAGCATGCGTCCGTCGAACGACAGCACGTGATCGTTGTTGTTGCTGGTCGCGAAGCCAGTGTTGATCGCCTGCGCGGTCTGCGACGCGAGATCGAAACGGTACAGCAGGCCCTCCTGTACGTAGATCAGCGCCGCACCGTCAGGCGTCCAGTTGGGCGCCTGGAACGAGCCGTTGTAGCGATGCACGACGGTCGCGTTGCCGCTGGCTACATCAAGGATCTCGAGACTGCTGCCGAGGTAATCGTGATAGGGAACGAGGCTCGGCCCCGCGGGCACCGTGATGCGGACGTTGGTGAATTCGGCGCGCTCCACGACGCTGTCGTTGTGCGCGCACACGAACAGCCCCACGTACACGGTATCGGGGAGGGCGATCGAGTCGAGCTGGTTTGTGACCAGCGTGTCGCCGAAACGGGCGATCGACATCAGAAAGACGCCGTCCTTGCGCTCGAGCTGAATGACGGCGTCGGCCGCGGGCGGCAGGCTGTCGGGTGATTTCGCCTCCTCGGTCATCGCCCCCGCGGCCCGGCGAAACTGCAACGAAGCCAGACCATTGCCGTGCAGTGTAGCCGTCACGTGCGTCCCGTTCGGGTCGAGGGTCGGGCGGATCGTCCATCCCACCTTGCGGTGCTCCTCCACGCCCGGACCGAGGAAGCGAGCGCGTGTCGACAGCAGGAAGTTGCCGGTGAGCCGGGTCCACACGAAATGGAAGTCGTCGTGCTCGGCCCACATGTTCTGCCCGGAGCCGGCGATGAGATAGGCCTCACGTTTCGGATCGTACGTGGTCGAGCCGGCGTGCGACACCTTTCCGACGTCGCCCTCCTGGTCGAATGTGCCGATACGACCCTGCGCATACGCCGCAGGCGCTAACAGTGGAAAGAGGGCAAGCGTGAGCAGGCGATTGGAGACGGCGTGGCGCATGGACCAAGCCCCCTTATGTTGGTGGTTGCCCGACTGAAACATAGCCTCCAGGCTTTCCGTTGAGGGCGCTGTGAACACGACAGGCACATAGAGGCCTGAGTCGAACCGACCGGGTTGTTTGTGATCGCCTGGTCGCCCAGCTTCCAGGCATGCGCGTTTCCCTTGTCGCTTCCATGGCCCTCCTCGCTGCGTCGTGTGGGTCGCACCAGAAGGCCATCGCCTCTCTCGCCTTGTCGTGCGCGGCGCCCGAGACCGCGTCACGATTCGAATCGAGTCAGGTGCAGCAGCTGGCGGGAGTCTATGCCCTTACGCTCGTGGCGGACTCGTTCCCCTCACACGGAGCGAGGACCTTCGGCCGGCTGCGCCTCGGCATCAACAGCGATACGCTGCACTCGGCTGGCTCGCGACCGCTTGTCGGCGTTCTCGAGATGAACCTCGACGCTGTTTTCGCACCGTACAGTCACGATCCCCGCTCGACCGCCGCCCAAGCACCAGGCGTCTACTTCGCGGCGGGCGCGTTCGAGATCGGCGTTCAACCCAACTTGAATGACGGCACCAGCACCAGCCTGACTCCCGAGCTCGTCTGGCCCGAGGGATTCCGGGGACGTTGGGATCCACACTACGGCATCGCACAGATCCTGAACCCCGCCACCGGCAAGCCGGCGCACGTCGGCGGGGACTTCTGCGCCGTTCGCACACGCTGAGATATGGTCCGCCGACACGCCTGGGCCCAACTCTTGTTCATCTCAATCGCGTGCGCTTCCAACACGCCAGGCCTGTCCGTCAGCCCATCGGACTGGTCGAGCTCTGCGTCACGTGAGCCCCCGTGTTCCACGTCCGCGTATCGGGGCGACACCCGCTCCCAGCCGCTACCCGACTCACTCGGATCGATCGCATTGCCGTCCACACTGATTCCCCAGTCGGCACGGCAAACGAACCTGCACGTGTACCTGGGTGCGGATTCCACTCGACTCGAGATGTGGGTGTCGCCAGAGCCTTCGGCGACCCTGATGACCCTGGTTCATTCCAAGGTCCAGACGGAACCGCAATGCCGGATCACCGTCGGAAGTCGGTTTGCGCTCGTCAGTCCGTTCGAGATAGGGGATCCCGGTAACCCGCGCGTTCGGCACGCTGCAATCGTGAATGCGGTGCTGATGGAAGGAGTCGCCCTGAATTTCTACGTTGATAGCCCAACCGATCCTGGCCGCGGCGAGCTGCTGGGTGCGGTGGCGCACCTGCAGCTGCGCGAATTCCTATCGAGGTAAGTGCGGTAGCCATGACCCTCCGCTGGCTCATCGCCACACTGCACCTCCTCACGCTCCCCCTCGGCCTCGGCGCGATCTGGGCACGGAGCCGCGCGTTGCAGCGCGTGCAAGGCGGCGACCTGCAGCGTGTCTTCCTGGCGGACAATCTCTGGGCGCTGGCTGCATTCTTGTGGATCAGCACCGGGCTGCTGCGCGCCTTCGGCGGTCTCGAGAAGGGAGCGGCCTACTACCTCCACGACCGCGCTTTCTACGTAAAGATGGGCCTCCTCGTGACGATTCTCGCCCTCGAGGTCTGGCCGATGATGACCCTGATCCGGTGGCGTATCGCACAACGACGCAAAGCCACGCCCGACCTGTCCGCCGCCCCACACCTCGCGCTGATCAGCCGGATCCAGGCCGGCCTGGTGATCCTGATGGTGCTCGCGGCGACAGCCATGGCCCGCGGCTTCTTCCACTAGTCCCGGGGTGAGGTACAACGGCGCTTAGCCAAGCGTAGATTGGGCGAACATGCCCACCATCTGCCGCCTGCTGCAGCTGTCACCCGATCAGGCCGACGCCCTCGTCGCGCAGCCGCAGACCCTCGCCCAGGCGGTGGCGTCGGCGAACACCCATAGCGACGTATACCGCTACTGGCACGGCATCCAGTACCTCCTCGCGCGCCACCGCCCCGACTCCGCGGCCGCCAATTGGTTGAGTCTCGGGCGCCCGGTGTCGGCCGCCACCGCTGCCGTGCCGTCGGCCCGGGTGGTGACTCCGCAGGAGGTCGCGCAGCTCGACGCCGTCATTCGGGAGATCCAGCCCGACGACCTGATTCCCGATTACGACCCCCTGGCCCTCGATCAAGCAGGCGTCTACCCGCGGACCTGGGTCGAGTGGGAAGAGACGTTCGATCCGCTCGGCCAGCTGCTCGAGCACTATTCCTTTCTCCAAATGTTCGTCGCCAAGCGCGCGGCGGCCGGCGACGCGCTGTTGCTCTACTTCGAGCCGATGGCCGACGGGAGCGTCTAGGGCATTGGTCATCTCCGTCTCGGGGCTGAGCCGTCGCTTCGGGAGCAAGATCGCGCTCGACGGGGTGAGCCTCGAGCTGTCCCGCGGCGCTGTGTATGGCCTCGTCGGAGCCAACGGCGCCGGCAAGACGACCCTGATCCGTCACCTGCTCGGCCTGCTGCGGGCCGAGACCGGGACCGTGCGCGTCTTCGGGCTCGATCCTGTTCAGGAGCCGGTCGCGGTGCTGTCCCGCATCGGATACCTGTCAGAAGAAAACGACCTTCCCGGCTGGATGACGGTCGACGAACTGCTGCGCTATACACGGGCATTCTATCCCACGTGGGATGACGCCTACGCGGCGGAATTACAGGAGTCGTTCGCGCTCGACCCGGGGACGCGCATCAGAAACCTGTCGAAAGGGGAGAAAGCGCGGGCGGGACTGCTCCTCGCACTCGCTCACCGCCCCGAGCTCCTCATTCTCGATGAGCCCTCGTCCGGCCTCGACCCCATCGCGCGGCGCGACATCCTCGGCGCCGTCATGCGGACCGTCGCTCACGACGGCCGCACCGTGTTGTTCTCGTCCCACCTGCTGGACGAAGTCGAAGAAGTCGCAGATCATGTCACTATGATCAGCCGGGGCCGTATCGTGCTGAGCGGCCCCCTCGACGACATCAAGACGGCCCACCGCGTCGACGGCCGCGTCCCCACCCTCAATGAAATCTTCGTCGCCACCGTCGGCGAGACGTAGCGCACCGTCATCGCCCGCCGCAGCGATCGCCTGGGAGTTGCAACGCCGGCATCGCTGGGGACTGATCGCTGTCGCTGCGTACCTGATCGTTCTCGCAGTCGTGAAGCTCGTCGTCCGGGCGCGGGGGCGGGCCGTCGTCTTCGGTAGCGACGAGAGCTTCGCGTTCGCGGTCATCGTGCCCCTGGACGCCATACTCACCTATTGCCTTGCTCTGTTCACGTATGGTCTCTCCGGAGACCTCGCCGGGCGCCCATCGATGTTTCCCCGCCGCCTCTTTACGCTCCCGGCCTCCACCGCGGCACTCGCCGGTTGGCCGATGCTGTACGGCTCGATCGCCATGATCCTGGTCTGGGCGGCAGCACGGACTCTCGTGGTATGGCCGTCGGGAATCGACACCCCCGTCGTCTGGCCCGCCTTCGCGGCGGCGGCGCTGCTCGCCTGGACGCAGGCGTTGACGTGGATGCCCTACGGCCTGTCGGGACTGCGGGTCATCCTCGCCGTGCTCTGGCTGGCGACGATCAACAGCATCGTCCTCCTCGCTCTGCACTACGACGCGAGTGAACGCGTGATGCTCGCGATCACCGTGCCGCAGATTCCCCTCGCCTATCTCGCCGCCCGATCCGCGGTGGCCCGCGCACGCTGTGGGGTCGTGCCTGACTGGCGCGGCGCCTTCGCTTGGATCGGCGCGATCGCACGGGTCCGGAGAGGGAGCCGCTCTGGGAATTTCGCCACACCGGAACGGGCGCAGCGATGGCTCGAGTGGCGGCGGCACGGCCGCACGCTGCCGGCGCTGGTGGCCATCCTCCTGCCGTTCGAGCTGGCTCTGCTATTCACGACCGGCGGTACCCCGGCACTCATCTTCATGATCCTGCTCGGGCTCCTGCTCACGCCCCCCTTCATGGCGGCGTTCGTCGCCGCGACGGTGCGCAAGCCCGATCTCGACGGGCGCGAGGGGCGTGACGACTATGGGCTGGCGCCGTTCCTCGCGACACGGCCGCTCTCCAACCGTTCGCTCATCGCCGCGAAGCTCACAATGTCGCTGTGGAGCACGGCGCTGGCCTGGGCGCTCGTGGTCATCGCGATCCCCCTTGGGGTGTGGTTGTCGGACACGTGGCCCGTCGTGATCGACCGCTGGCATCGGACCGTCGCGTTGATGGGTGCAGCACGAGCGGCCGTGCTCGCGCTGCTCATCGTGGCGGCGTTCGTCGCCGCGACGTGGAAGCAGCTCGTGCAGACGCTCTACATCGGCATGACCGGTCGGATCTGGATCGTGCGGGCCAGCCTGGTGCTGACGTTGGTGCTGCTGACCGCGATCGGGCCGCTGCTCGAGTGGATAGGGAGCACGAGCGCCGTGCGGGCGGCGCTCTGGAACGCGGCCCCGCTGCTGCTCGGCGTGCTCGCCTGCGTGAAGCTGTGCGCCGCCGCCGGGGTGGCGGTGCGGCTGTTTCGCAGTCGCCTGCTGCGTGACCGCACCCTCGTCCTCGGTGCCGCGGGCTGGTGCGTCGCGGTGTTGGCACTTTCGGCAGTGCTCAGCTGGTGGATCGCTACGGAGCTGTTTCCCCGATACCTGTTCGTGTTCGCGGCGATCCTCGCGGTTCCGTTGGTCCGCCTTGCGGCCGCGCCGCTGGCGCTCGACTGGAATCGTCATCGGTGAGGGTCGACCGCAGGTGGATCCTCGCGGCCGTGTTGACGCTGATCGGCGTGCCCGGGTTCGTCGCCCTCCTCGGGGCGGTGTCGTTTCATGACGCCAATCGCAGTAACCATACGATGGTCGTCGCGGGACGGGAGCGGGAATACCTGCTGTATGTCCCGGCAAGCCTCGATCGCACGCAGCCGGTGCCGCTCGTCATCAGTCTGCATGGGGCCGGACTGTGGGGCGCGGCGCAACGGGAAATCAGCCAGTGGAATCGCCTCGCCGACCGCGAGCGATTCCTGGTCGTCTACCCCTCGGGCGCG
>DATFSB010000109.1:0-6177 GCA_035262825.1 Gemmatimonadales bacterium
CCCGGCGTCTCGACCATCGTCGGCGTGCGTCTCGGCCAGCTCGCCAAAACCGCCTGACGCCGTCATGCCCCGGAGTCGCCGGGCTCGCGGACGCTGGTCCCGGGCCGCCGCCCTCGTCGCCCTCGTCATCCCGGGATCGCTCACCGCTCAGCGACCCGTGATCTCCACGCCGCTCGCGCGGGCCCTCTCGAGCGGCCGCGATACCGCGTTCACCGTGTGGATCTTCGTCCGGCCGGGCATCGCGCTCGACGATGCGACCCAGCGCCTCCGCGCGGCGGGGGGAATGCCCCGCACCGTCAGCCGCTGGCTCCACGCCGTCAGCGGGAGCGTTCCGGCGCAGGCGCTCCTGACGCTGGGACGGGAGCGGTGGATCGGCCGTATCCAGCCCCTGGGTCGTTGGCGGCGCATCGTCCGCCAGGGCCGGATCGACGAGTGGACGGTCCTGGCAGGGGACACCTGCCCCGCCGCGGGCGATCCGACCTATGGTTCCTCCGAGATGCCTTATCGCCAGCTGCATCTGCGCCCGCTGGCTGACGCGGGGGTGAACGGCAGCGGCGTGCGCATCGCCATTCTCGACGCCGGATTCAATACGCTCGACCCCGTTTTCGCCGGGGTGACGGTGACGGCGCAACACGATTTCGTGTTCGGCGACTCGGTGGTGCGCGACCAGCCGAACGACCAGCCCGGGGCTCAGTTCCATGGAACGGCCGTGTGGTCGTTGTTCGCGGGACTCGTGCCGGGGCGGCTCGTCGGCATCGCGCGCGGCGCGAGCTACCTCCTTGCCAAGACCGAGGACATCCGCTCGGAAACACGAGTAGAGGAGGACAATTACGTCGCCGCGCTGGAGTGGGCCGATTCGATCGGCGTCGACATCGTGTCGTCGAGCCTCGGCTATCTGTCGTTCGACAACGGCTTCAGCTACACACCGTCGCAGCTCAACGGCGATGTCGCCGTCACGTCCGTGGCCGCGGATTCGGCGGCCGCCCGCGGCATCCTCGTCGTGACCGCCGCCGGTAACGAAGGTCCCGGATTCCGAACCCTGGTCACTCCCGGTGACGCGCACTCAGTCATCACGGCCGGCGCCGAGGACTCGCTCGGCACGATCACCGGGTTCTCGTCGCGCGGCCCCACCGCAGACGGGCGCCTCAAGCCCGACCTCACCGCACCCGGGCTCGACGTCTGCACCGACGCCGGCGGCTCCCTGGGCCGCCTCGCCGGAACCTCATTCGCGACACCCCTGCTCGCGGCCTCGGCGGCGCTCGTGAAGCAGGTGGGGCCAACGCTCGGCCCGCTGGCGCTGCGCGACGCGCTGCGGGCGCACGCGGCGAATCGCGCGACGCCGGATTCGATTCGCGGGTGGGGGCGCCCCGACGTCAGCGCCACAGCGACGTTCTCCGACAATGTGACGCCGCTGGCGCCGCTCCCGCCCGCACTCACCTCGATCACACCCGATTTCGCATGGTCGGTCGGGGCGATCCCGAGTTTCGCGCAACCGGTCACGTTTCGTCTGCGCATCGCCCGCGATTCGTCGTTCACGACGGCGTTCGTCGACACGCAGCTCGGCGTCACCCAATACCCGCTGCGCCAGCCGCAAAAGCCCGGTGCTCCGTTGTTCTGGCGGGTAGAAGCGATCAGCGCCACGGCGGAGTCCGCGTCGACCGGCGTCGTGGGACCGATCACCGTTCCCGCCTGGGCGCGGCTCACCTCGCTCGCGGATACCGGCGGATCGGCGACGCCCGACACGCAACCCACGTTCACGTGGTCACCGACGCCGATCGCGAGCCCGCCCGGACCGCTGCGCTACGACGTGTTCGTGTTCCGCACCGGCGTTGCGAGCCCGGTGTTCGGCGCGGGCGGCCTGACCGATACGGCGTATCAAATCACGCGGCCGCTCGAGCGCAACGCGACGTACCGTTGGGAGCTGATCGTCCACGCGGGAGCCGACACATCCCGCATCGCCGCGCCGCGGCCGTTCGTCATCCTCGATACCGGCGCGCCGCCGGCGACGATCCTGTACCAGAACTTTCCCAATCCCTTCCCCTCGGCGACGCAAGCGGCGACGTGCATCTGGTTCGATCTCGCGACACCGAGCCAGGTGGAGCTCGACGTCCTGACGCTGCGCGGCGGCATCGTCCGCCACGTGCTGCCGAGCCAGAGCGTGCCCGCGATCCTGCCACCCGGCCGCTACGGCCGCGGAACGACCGGGGCGAGTCTCTGTGACGGGCGCTTCACCTGGGACGGCCGCGCGGACGACGGCGAATGGGCTCCCGCGGGGGTCTACCTGTACAAGTTGAAGGTAGGAGGCCTAATTCAGTTCAAGCGACTCGTCTACCTCGGAAGGACACACTGACCCCGTGGAGCTGACTACCATCGGCACCGGTACGGTGGCCCCTTCGGCCCACCGTTCCTCCGCCGCCCACTTCGTGCAGCGCAACGGCGTGCAGCTGTTGCTCGACTGCGGACCGGGAACGCTGCACCGCCTCGCGGCGTTCGCCATCCCCTGGCCGACGATCACCCACGTCGCGCTGACGCACTTTCACCCCGATCACTTCGCCGACCTGCCGATGCTCGTGTACGCGCTCAAGTACACGACGCGTCCGCCGCGCGAAGATCCGCTGGTGATTCTCGGGCCGCGCGGCGTGGTGCGCCTGCTGCGCACGCTGGCCGAAGGCTACGGCTCCTGGCTGCTCGACCCCGGGTTCCCGATCGTCATCCTCGACCTCCAGCCCGGCGAGCCGTTCCCGCTCGACGGCGAGCTCACGCTGGAAGCATTCCCCGTGCCGCATACCGAAGAGAGCGTCGCGCTGGGCCTGACGGCTCCCGAGGGCCGATTGGTGTATACCGGAGATACGGGGCCCTCGGCGGAGCTGGCCCGCTGGGCCAACGGCTGCAGCCTGTTGCTCGCGGAGTGCTCACTCCCGGAAACGATGGCGATGGACATTCATCTGACGCCGGAGCGGGCGGGAGAGCTGGCCCAGGCGGCGGGAGCGAAACGGCTCGTTCTGACGCACTTTTATCCCCCGGTCGAGACACCGGATCCGGCACGCGGCGCAGCGACCCATTTCACGGGTCCCGTCACGGCGGCGACCGACGGGGAGCGGTTCACCATCTGATGAGGGGATGTTCGTCGTGCTGATCGTGATGCGCCACGGGGCGACCGAGGAAGAAGTCCAGCGGGTCATGACGGTGATCCGCGACATGGGGTACCAGGCGCGCCCCATGCCCGGCTCGCAGCGCACCGCGGTGGGGCTCGTGGGGAATGATGGGCGGGTCGATTCTTCGCGGCTCGAAGGGCTCGCCGGCGTGCAGGAAGTCATCCACGTCACGCAGCCGTACAAGCAGGTGAGTCGCGAATGGAAACCGGAAAACACCGTCGTGCGCCTGCCGGGCGGTGTGACCGTCGGCGGCAGCGACGTCGCCGTCATCGCCGGTCCCTGTTCTGTCGAATCCGAAGCACAGGTCATCCAGGCAGCCCGGCACGTGCGCGAGTCGGGCGCGGTGATCCTGCGCGGCGGGGCGTTCAAACCGCGCACCTCGCCCTATTCGTTTCAGGGGCTGGGGCGGCCGGGACTGAAGCTGCTCGCCAAAGCGCGTGAAGAGACGGGACTCCTGATCTGCACCGAGGCGATCGACGTCGAAGGCGTCGGATGGGTCTCTGAAATGGCCGACATCGTCCAGATCGGCGCTCGCAACATGCAGAACTTCTCGCTGTTGCGCGCGGCGGGACGCGCCGGCAAGCCGGTGCTCCTGAAGCGCGGCATCTCGGCGACGATCACGGAGCTGTTGTTGTCGGCGGAGTACCTGCTCGCCGAAGGCAACCAGGACGTCATCCTCTGCGAGCGCGGCATCCGCGGGTTCGATACCGCGACGCGCAACGTTTTCGATCTGGCCGCGATCCCGGTGGTGCAGAAGCTGTCCCACCTCCCGATTATCGCCGACCCCTCGCACGCCACGGGGCTGCGCGACAAGGTGATTCCGATGGCGCGCGCCGCCGTCGCCGCCGGTGCCGACGGGCTCATCGTCGAAGTGCACCCCGATCCCGAAGCGGCGAAGTCGGATGGCGCCCAATCACTGTTCCCCGAGCAGTTCGCCCAGTTGATGCGTGAGGTGCGGGTGATTGCCGAGGTGATCGGGAGGCGGGTGGCGGAGCCGGCGCAGGTGGGAGCATAGGCGGATGGGCGGATGGGCGAATCGGCGGATGGGTGGATCGGCGGATGGGCGGATCGTCGCGTGGTGCGCGGTGGCATTCTGTGCTGCTGTGTATCCATCCGCCCATCCGCCCACCCGCCAATCCGCCCAGGATCCGTGGCCCATACTCGACCACGCGAGCTCGACCTATCAAACGGTCCAGTCCCTCACCGCCGACTTCGTGCAGGTGATCGAGAACCCGATGATCGGACCACCCGACACGACGCGCGGCCGGTTGTTCCAGCAGCGCCCCAGCCGGTTTGCGATGCGGTTCCGCGTTCCGCCGAGCGACCGGATCGTGGCCGATGGGAAGTACCTCTGGCTCTATACGCCGAGCACTACGCCCGACCAGGTGATTCGCAGCCGCATCCCCGACGCCGGGACCACGGGCCCCAATCTCATCGGGCAGTTCGTGGAGCGCCCCCGCGAGCGGTATAGGGCGCGCTACGTGCGGGCGGATTCGACCGCTGCCGGCTGGATCGACGTCGTGGCGCTCACCCCGCACGATTCCACGCTGCCCTACTCCGCCGCGACGATCTGGGTCGGTCGCGGCGACGGGCTCGTGCACCAGCTCGAGCTCACGGAATCCGGAGGGCAGATCCGGCGCGTGTGGTTGTCCCGCCTGCAGCTGAACGTCCCGGTCCCGGCTGCCGAATTCCGCTTCACGCCGCCGCGCGGCGTCGCGGTCGTCAACCAGTAGCCAGCGTCCGCTCCAGGCGGGCCACCATGTCGGCGGCAAGACCGTGGCGGCGCGCTAGCTCCAGCACCGCGAGCCCCAGCTCGCGGTAGAGCGTGCGGTCTCTGTCGGGGAGCGCGCGCAGGTGGCGGGTGAGGGTGTCGACGTCGCCGCGCACCACCGGACCGGTGAGCGCTCCCTCGGGTCCGGTGCGGTTCAGGTTGTCGAACGTGCCGCGAACCAGCGGCTCCAGCGCCGCCCAGGCGTCTTCCCGGCTCAATCCCGCGCGCTCGAACAGCTGTTGGGCGACCGCCTCCACGACGACGAAGTAGTTCGACGCGAACACGGCGCCGGCGTGATACAGCGCCTTGTGCTCCGGGCGCAGTCGGAAGGGGTGCAGGCCGATATCGAGCGCCAGCCGCTCCGCCATTGCGACCGCCGGCGGGTCGCCTTCCACGGCGGCCCACGCACCACGCACGTGCTGCGGCGTGCGCTCCGGCTCGACGAGCGTCTGCAATGGATGCAGCGACCCCAGGGCGGCACCGCTGCCGTGGAGGCTCTCCAGGGCGGTGTGGTCGAGCGAGCCCGAGAGATGCAGCACCACCTGGTCGGCTCGCACGGCGCCGGTCGCACTCAGCGTGCGGGCGAGGGGAGCGATCGCGTCGTCGGGGACGGCGCACACGATCACCTCGACGCGGTCGACCCAAGGGGGCGCCGCGTCGGCGGCGCTGGTGGTCAAAGTCAGGGGAATAGGAACGGGCTTGGCGCGCCGCCCGTGCAGCCAGACGTCATGTCCGGCACGCACCCAGGCGAGCGCCAAGCCCGTTCCTGCCCGACCAGGCCCGATCACCCCCACCCGAGCGGTGGAGGTGCGGTCCCTCACGGGCTGCGCGGTTGCGTCGTCGGACCCGTCGCGAGGGAGATCAAGTCCTGCGGAGACCGGGCACGGCGCGCCAGGCTGAGAGCCTGTTGCACCTGGTGATCCTCCCGAATACGCCGCAACACCTCGGCGGGGCGGCCGAAGACATAGCGCGCGACTTCGTACCCGATCTGATCGGGGATATACGTGCGCGCCCCGGCCATGACACTGTCCGGCACCGTCGCGCCGCGCTGGCGCAGCCGGCTCAGCACCTCGTTCACCATCGCGGGCGTGACCTGGAAGTCGGCCGACGACACGCCATGCCCCGACTTCTGCTCGAGCGCATAGCCGGTCAGCACGTCGCGAAATACCGCGATATTGCTGCCAAGCGACCGGATGAAGCTCCGTTCGGCCGTCGAGTAGGTGTCGGGTGGCGCGAAGATATCGGGCCGGA
>DATFSB010000110.1:0-4599 GCA_035262825.1 Gemmatimonadales bacterium
GGGGAGAGTCTTCATCTACCAGAGCCAGACACCGGACGGAGTGGAGACGGATTCCGTGCAGGTCACGAAGATGAAGAAGACCATTCTGGGAATCGCCGCGACGGTGGTGCACGACAAGGTCTATCTCAACGGTTCGCTGACCGAAGACACGTTCGACTGGTACGCCCAGGACACGCTGGGCAACGTCTGGTACCTCGGAGAGGACTCGAAGCAGATCCAGAACGGCGTCGTAGTGGGGACCGAGGGGTCCTGGGAGGCCGGCGTGAACGGTGCGCAGGCAGGCATCATCATGCTCGCCCAGCCGAAGAACGGGATCCAGTATCAGCAGGAATTTGCGGCCGGCGTTGCTGAAGACAACGCCAAAGTATTGAACCTCTCCTCGAACGTGGTCGTTGCATACGGTTCCTTCACGGGTTGTCTGAAGACGGAGGAGTGGACGCCGCTCGAGCCGGGCTCCCGCGAGCAGAAGTTCTACAAGGCCGGTGTGGGGTTGCTGCTGACGGTGCAACCCAGCGGGGGCGGCGTTCAAGAGGAGCTGACCGCGATCGTGAACTAGTCGACCCCCGCATGATCGTTACTTTGGGAGGGTGATGCGCACCGTCTCGCTCGTCGCCCTCCTGGTCATGCCGGTCGCCTGCGGCGCCCAGGCGATTCCGTGGAGCCAACACGGCACGATCGCGCAGCGCGTCGGCTTCACCGACATCACCATCTCCTATAATCGGCCGGTCGCGCGTGGGCGGACGCTGTTCGGGGGGCTCGTGAAATGGGGTCGCGTGTGGCACCCCGGGGCCGATTCGGCGACCACGATCGGATTCAGCAAGGCCGTCACCGTCGAAGGGCAACCACTCGCCGCTGGGCACTATACGCTGTGGGCGATTCCCGACTCGTCGAGCTGGACGGTCATTTTCAGCCACGCGCTGCATGTCTTCCATATTCCCTATCCCGGCGAATCGCACGACGCCTTGCGCGTCACCGTGACACCGGTGCAGGGGAGTTACATGGAAGTGCTCGCCTATGAATTCCCGATCGTCGGACCCGACACCGCCACCCTGCAGCTGCACTGGGGCACGACGATCGTCCCGCTGAAGATCCGCACGACTCCCTAAATCGGTTCCGACGGCCGCATCCGGTGGGTGCGTCCCAGGTAGGTGGTGCGATGGCCGCGCCGATCTTCTTTGCGGAAGCTCGTGCGCTTGGCTTTCGACCCGAACACCTGCGTCCAGCTGCCGTTCTTGAACACCGACATGTAGCCACCCGCCAGGATCTGAAACGGGCGCTTCACCTTCTTCAAGTGATCGAATTGCGCTGAGCCGGCCTTGCGGAAGCCTTCGAAGTACGCCGGGTGGACGAAGTCGCTCATCGCGAATCCGTCGATGGTAAAGGACAGGGCCTCGACGGCATCGGCCGTCTCGTACGCGTAGAACACGTTCTTGGGACCGACGGCGCAGAGATTGATCGCGGGGTCCACCATCATCTCGGCGAGCTCGTGCGTGGCGGTGACGGTGAGCTGCTCTCCGGCGGCGACCGTCGTCTTGACGAACACCTTGGAGAGCGGCAGGCCGTCGGGGGTGAGGTCGTGATAGCCCAGGGCGTCGGCGACGTCGGCGTTATCGAGGAAGACGAGCGCCCAGGCGCCTTTCTTGAAGCCGGTCGTCTCGACCAGCTTCGCCGGCGTGCCCCATACCGGCACGAAGTAGTCGTCGAGGAATTTCTGCATCGCCGCGACGAACTTGGTGAGATCGAAGCCGAGGGTCGTCGTCGCCTTGTTGAAGCAGGCGACCGTCGGCATGGCCCCCTGATTGAATGCCGCCGCGATGAAGCGGCCACGCCGGGTGAGCACGAGTCGTCCTCCGGAGAGAGATCGTCCTAACCTACGCCGCCGCTGTCGTGCGTGTTGTGGTCGCGATCGGTTTCGCGAGCTTCGCGTCCAGGGTGAGAGCGGCGTCGTCCCGGTCCCGGGCGGTGCGATACACCGCCCCAACCGCCGCCCCGGAGCCGCACAACCGCACCCAGAGCGGGGCCGTTTGCGCCAGTCGCTCGAACACCGCTCGCAGCGTCGGATGACGGCTGAACACGGGGACTTCGAAATCATTCCCGCCCAGGCGGCCGATGCTGCCCCAGGTGCCCAGCGCCTCGGCGTCGAGCACCACGGGGCCGCGGGCCGCCGGCTCAGGGTGCATCTCGTCCCACCAGCGATAGGCCTCGGGCGTCGACACAGTGACCGCCGGAACGGCGATCAACACCGGAGCCACGGGGGGCGCGGCGAGCCGGTACAGCCGTTCACCACGACCCCAGGCCAGCGCCGTCGCCGCGCCGCTCGTGAAGAACGCGACATCCGCGCCGAGCCGCGTGCCGAGCTGCTCGAGCTCGTGGCGTGGCACGGCGTGCGCGGCGAGGGCATTCACGGCATGCAGGACGCGAGCGGCGTCGCTCGAGCCGCCGCCCAGTCCCGCACGCACGGGAATGTGCTTGGTGAGCGCGATGGCGACGCCGAACTTCCTGCCCGTGGCGTCGAGGACGAGCTGCGCCGCCCGCACGGCGAGGTTGTCCTCCACCGGTCCCAGGTCCGGACCGCGTACGTCGAGCGTCACGCCGCCCGCGGTTCGCGTCACCTCGATCTTGTCGGCCAGCTCGAGCAGCTGAAACACCGTCTCGATCTGGTGATAACCGCTCGATTCCCGGGCCAGGATGCGCAGCAGCAGATTGACCTTCGCGTGCGCCTGCGCCTGCACGCGATCGGGGGCGCTGCCGCTCACGGCGACCGGGATGCCGCGCCGCGCAGATCGCCGAGATGCAGGTGGGCGCGCGACAACGCGTCGAGGCCGAGCAGGGTGATGGGGAGGAATCCCGCGAGATGAAACGCAAAAGCATACGCGAGGGCCAGCGGCGCGTCGATGCCGTAGAACTGCAGCGTCAGCCGCGTCGCGTACTCGAATACGCCCCAGAACCCCGCCGCCGCGGGAATCGCGACGCCGAATCCGATCAGCCCCTGGAGCAGCAGCGCCCCTTCCACGGGCACGGGGAGATGAAACGCGCGGAAGCAGATGGCGAACGCCGCGGCGTTGGTGAGCCACAGCGCCAGCGACCAGCCGATCACCGCGGCGAAGCGTCCCGGACTCCTGAGCACGGCGAGTCCCGCGACGAGTCCATCGGCCAGCGAGCGCAGCTTCGCGGCGAAGCGCGCCGGCAGCAGCAGGCCGGCGATACGGTCGAGCAGGGCGAGCCAGGGCTCGGGTCGCAGCGCCACCACGAACGCCAGCAGCAGCGCCGCGCCGAAGCCGACGGCGACGCCGGTCGCGATGTGGGAGAGCGACGTGCCGCGCACCGACGCGTTGCTCGGGAATGACGGCGCCGCGATTGCCAGCGCCATCAGCGCCAGCATCATCAGCCCGTCGAACACCCGCTCCACGCCGATCGACGCCAGCGCCGTCGTGAAGCGCACCGGCAGCTCGCGGCTCGCGACCCAGGCGCGCGCGAACTCCCCGGCGCGCGCAGGGAGCAGGTTGTTAGCCATGAATCCGATCGCGGTCGCGTTCCACAGCGGGCGCAGCGGGTAGGGGGCGCCGTCCGGCGCGCGCAGCAGCACGTGCCAGCGCAGTGTGCGGAGCGGAAAAGTGAGCGTGGCGACGCCGGCCGAGAGCAGCACGAGCGGGAGATTCGCCTGGCGCACACCTGCGAGCACGTCGCGCAGGTTGACGCCCTGTACCGCCCAGACCAGGAAGCCCGCCGTGATGGCGAGCCCCACCGGCCAGGCCCAGCGCGAGGGACGCTTAGGCGCCGGGCTCGAAGGCGAGGTCAACGAGATCGCAGACTTCTTCGAACAGTGCGGGCAGGTCGGCCTGGGGCGTGCGCCGTGCCACGGCGCGCAGCTCCTGCACGCGCGCGAGCGCCGCGGCGCCACCGTACTGCAGTGTCTTGATGTCGACGACGGGCAGCTCGTCGGCGGCGCTCACCACTTCGGGCGCATGTCCCATGAGCACGTCGAGCGACGGCGGCCCGACGCCGGATGCCACCATGCGCTGGTAGGTGATCCACGACCCGACGATGTCGGGCGTCTCGGCCGGGGTTTCCGAGCGCTCCATGAGGGTGAGCGCCGGCATCAGCGGTCTGTGCGGGCGCACGATCCGCACGCGCGGCGGCTCAGGCGCGGGTGTCGCGACCGGTTGCGGCGGTGGTGGTGGTGGCGGCGGTGCGGGCTCCGGCTCCGGTTCTGGTTCCGGAGCAAGCGACTCGATCGGCACGAACTCGGGGGCCGGGGCCGGCGCTTCGACGGCGTCAGTGACTTCCTTCAAGAATGTCGCGAACGTCGACTCGGGAGCCTCCGCGATTGCGGGGGTCGGTGCGGGGGCGGGCGGCCCAGGGACACGAATAGACAGCGCTCCGAGCTGCGTCTCCGCCTGATCGAGACCGGCCGCCATCGTCGCGTCGTCGCTGGTGGTCGCCGCGGTCAGGACCTCACTCGCGTGACGCAGCGCCTGCGCGAAGGCGGCGGGCTCGCGCACCGCGTGACCCAGGGCGACCGCCTCGCGCGCGGCGTCGGCGAAGCGGCTCAGCTTCTGCGGCAGCGGTCCCTCTCCTGCGACCGCGAGCGCGCGGAAC
>DATFSB010000111.1:0-3387 GCA_035262825.1 Gemmatimonadales bacterium
ACGATCGAGGCGGGGAGCCGCATCGAGGGGAGCACGGTGGAGCATTCCCTGCTGGGACGCGACGTGCGGCTCGCCCGTGCCCAGGTGAAGCGCGCGGTGATCGGCGACGGGCAGGTGATCGAGGACAAGAGCGTCAGCGACAGTGTCATGGACCAGGGGGAGCTGGCCCGGGCGAAGTAGGACGGAAGATGACACGGGCCTGACGGGAACCCCCCTTGTGGGGGTGGGGTTCTGTGATTACTTACTGAACGGTCAGTAAGTAACCACGAGGTCGTGCATGGCGCAGCCCACAACCCGGTCTCCCAGAAGCTCCCGGCAGCCCCGCTCGTCCGGTCCCGGGCGCCGGTCCAAGCCGCGCTGGCAGCGCCGCAAGGACGCCCGTCCCGAGGAGATCGTGAACGCCGCGCTCGAGGAGTTCGTCGAGCGCGGGTTCGCCGCGACCCGTCTCGAGGACGTGGCCCGTCGCGCCGGAGTCACCAAAGGCACGCTGTACCTCTACTTCAAGAACAAAGAGGCGCTGTTCAAGGCGGTCGTGCGGCAGACGATCGTCCCTGTGATCGCACAGGGCGAGTCCACCGCCCAGTCGTTCAAGGGCAGCGCGCGGGAGCTGTTGGAGCAGCTGGTACGGGAGTACTGGCGACTGGTGTACGAGACCTCGCTCGCCGGCATCCCCAAGCTGATGATTTCCGAAGCCGCCAACTTTCCGCAGCTGACCCGTTTCTACTATGACGAGGTCGTCACCCGCGGGCACCGGCTGCTGGGCAGTGTGATCGAACGCGGCATGAAGAACGGCGAGTTCCGCAAGGTCGACGTCCCGTCCGCTACGAAGCTGGCCCTGTCACCGCTGATGCACGCCACCATTGCGTCGCGCGCCTTCGCGCAGTGCATGCCCGAAGGATTCGACGTACGCAAATATCTCGACACTCACATCGACCTGTACCTCCATGGCATCGCGAATCGCTAAGCCGGCCGTCCTCATTTCCCTGGCCCTCGTCTGCGCCGCCGCGACCGCGCGCGCGCAGACCTCGGAGCCCCTCCGCCTGTCGTTCGCCGACGCGGTGAGCCGCGCCGCGGGCACGGCGCCCGCCGTGACGCTCGCCGGCCTGCGGGCCGACGAAGCCCGCGCTCGGATCCGCCAGACGCGCTCGTCTCTGCTCCCCGACTTCTCGGTGACCTACAGCTGGGCGAGCCAGACGATCAACCCCAAGGCGCTCGGGTTCAAAATCGCTGTTCCGGGCGTTCCAATCAGTTTCCCCAAACTGTTCGGCCCCTTCGACGTGTACGATGCGCGCCTCCACCTGACGCAAACCGTGTTCGACTACGCCAGCGTCGTGCGAGTGCGGGCCGCGCGCTCGCTGCTCGCGAGCAGCGAGTCCGACAGCGGGCTCGCCTCGGAATCGGCGGCGCAGCTCGCGGCGCTGAGCTACCTGCGCGCCACGCGCACCCAGGCCGTCGTCGCGGCCCGCACCGCCGACTCGACGCTCGCCGCCGAGCTGGTGCGGCTGGCGCAGGCACAGAAGGACGCCGAAGTGGGTACCACGATCGACGTCACGCGGGCGCAGACGCAGCTCGTCGCGGCACGCGGAGCGCTCGTCGTGGCGCGCAACGAGGCCGAGCGGGCGCGCATCGACCTGGTGCGCAGCCTCGGACTCGCGGCGGATACGCCGGTCGAGCTGACCGATACGCTCGCGGCGACGCTGCCCGCGGTCGAGCTTCCCGATACGCGGGACGCGCTGGTCACCCTCGCCCTGTCGCGCCGCCCCGACCTGCACTCGGAAGAAGCGCGCGGGGTCGCCGCGTCGCGTGCCGCGTCCGCGATCAAGGCGGAGCGGCTGCCGCGCCTCGACCTCTCGGCGAACTACGGCGCCAACGGCCTGGCGCCCGACAACCTCACGACGACGCGTTTCGTCGCGCTGCAGGTGACCGTTCCGATTGTGGACGGCTTCCGGCGCGAGGGGCGTGCTGCGGAGCAGCAGGCGGTAGTAAAAGAGTCGGGCGTGCGCGCCGACGAGCTGAAGCGGCAGATCGCCGCCGACGTCGATGCCGCGCGGCTCGACCTCGGCTCGGCCGCCGAGCAGCAGACGATCGCCGCCGAGCGGCTGCGGCTCGCGCAGGCGGAGCTGGATGAAGCGCGGGAGCGGTTCAAGGCGGGCGTGGCCGGCAACATCGAGGTGATCGACGCCCAGGTTTCGCTGATCCGCGCCCGTGACACCGATATCGACGCCCGCTTCGCGGCGGCCGCGGCCCGTGTGGCCCTGGCCCGCGCCGTGGGCAGCACCCGGCAGCTGCACTAACCGTTCAATGGCTGAACGCCCAAGGGAAGAAGACATGGCTACGACGATCGAACCCGAAGTGTCCGAGCAGCGCCCCTCGCGCGGTGCGCCCGCTACCAACCGGGGCAGCGCCGAGCTCCGCCCCGCCCAGAACGGCTCGAAGCGCAACCGGATTTTCGCGATCCTGGGAGTGGTGCTCCTGGTGCTCATCGCCGGCGGCGTGCGCAAGTGGATCTGGTCGCGCACCCACGTGGCGAGCGACAACGCGCAGGTCGACGGGCACATCCTGCCGGTGCTTCCCAAGGTCGGCGGCTACGTGCAGGCGATCCGTGTCGAGGAGAATCAGGCGGTGAAGGCCGGGGACACGATCGTCCTCATCGACGAGAAGGACCTGGCGGCGAAGCTGCAGCAGGCCGACGCCGACCTGGCGGCGGCGCTCGCCAACGTGTCGTCGCGCCAGCGCGTGGGGCAGGCCGATGCGGCGGTGCGCCAGGCGCAGGCCAATGCCGATCGGGCCCACGCCGACCTCGAACGGCTGCAGCCGCTCGCCGAGCAGGGCGTGGTCAGCCGCCAGCAGCTCGACGCCGCCGTGACCACCTCACGGGCCGCCGATGCGGCGCTCGCTTCGGCGCAGGCGGCGCTGCTCGGCGCCGACGCCCGCGTGGCGGCAATGCGCGCGGCGCAGGATTTTGCCGCGCTGCAGCTGTCGTATTCGCGTATCGTCGCGCCCGCGAGCGGCATCGTGAGCAAGAAGAGCATCGAGGTGGGGCAGCTGGTGCAGCCCGGTCAGCCGCTGATGACGGTGGTGCCGTTGTCCGACGTGTGGGTCACCGTGAACCTCAAGGAGACGGAGACAACCCACGTCATTCCCGGCGACACGGCGACGTTCACCGTCGACGCCTACCCCGGCTGTCACTTCGGTGGCCGGGTGGAGAGCCTCTCGCCGGCGACGGGCGCGCGCTTCTCGCTGTTGCCGCCCGACAACGCCACGGGGAACTTCACCAAGGTCGTGCAGCGCATCCCCGTGCGCATCCGGCCGGTCGCGTCGATCGACTGCCCGGGCCGGAGCCTGCGCCCCGGCATGAGCGTCGTAGCCACCATCACCACGAAGTAA
>DATFSB010000112.1:0-4029 GCA_035262825.1 Gemmatimonadales bacterium
ATCGAGATCGACATCAAGGAAGAGGACCTGCGCATCGACGTGTACCGCGCTTCGGGGAAGGGCGGGCAACACGTTAACAAGACCTCGTCCGCAGTGCGCATCACGCATCTTCCCACGGGCATCGTCACGCAGTGCCAGAACGAGCGCAGCCAGTTCAAGAACAAGGCGACCGCGATGAAGATGCTCAAGGCGCGGTTGTACGAGCGCGCCGTCGCCGAGCGCGAAGCAAAGAAGGCCGAGCACGACAAGCAGAAAACGGACATTTCCTGGGGGAACCAGATCCGCTCCTACGTCTTCCAGCCGTACACGATGGTGAACGACCATCGCACCGGCTTGAAGGTGGGAGACGTGCAGAAGGTGATGGACGGCGACCTCGATCCGTTCATCGAGGCGTATCTGAAGCAGTTCGGGAGCAAGGCTGCGTGAGCGGGTTCGAAGCAGCGCGGCGCGACAAGCTCGCCGAGCTGGTGAAGCGCGGCATCGCGCCGTTTGCCTACCGCTTCGAGCGCAGCGGCACGGCGCGACAGGCGGTCGACGGCTTCCGTGAAGGCGACGAGTCGGTACACCGGCTCGCCGGCCGGCTCGGCCCGGCGCGCTCCCACGGCAAGAGCGTTTTCGCCCACCTCGAGGACCACACCGGGCGCATCCAGGTCTACTTCAAGCGCGACCAGCTCGGCGCCGAGCAGTTCGATGTCGTCGGTCTGCTCGACCAGGACGACATCGTCGGGGTCGAGGGGCCCCTGTTCAAGACGCGCACCGGTGAGATCACCGTCCGCGTCGACCGGGTGACGCTGCTCACCAAGGCGTTGCGCCCCCTGCCGCGCGGCAAGGAGGACGAGCAGGGCGTGCGTCACGGCGCCCTCACCGATCCGGAAGTACGGTTCCGGCAGCGCTATGCCGACCTGGCGGTCCATCCCGCTGTGCGCGCCGTGTTCCAGCTCCGTGCCCGCGCCGTGAGCTACATCCGGCGCTTCCTCGACGCGCAGGGGTATCTGGAGGTGGAAACGCCGGTGCTGCAACCGCTGTACGGTGGTGCGGCGGCGCGACCGTTCACGACGCGATATGAGGCGCTGGATGCGACGTTCTATCTGCGCATCGCAGATGAGCTGTATCTGAAGCGGTGCATCGTGGGTGGGCTGGAGCGGGTGTACGAGATCAGTCACGACTTCCGCAACGAGGGACTCGACCGCTGGCATAACCCCGAGTTCACCATGGCGGAGTGGTACGAGGCTTACGCCGACTATCGCGACATGGCCGACGGCACCGAAGCCCTGGTGGCGGGGCTCGTCACCGAGCTCGCCGGCGCGCCGCTGCTCGAGCGTCTCGGCACGAGGCTCTCCTTCGAACGGCCCTTCGCCCGCAAGGACTTCTTTACGCTGATCCGGGAAACGGCGGGGGTCGATCTCACGACGGCCGGGGACGCGGAGCTGCGGGCGGCGCTGCGGCGCAGGCAGGTCGACGGAAACGGACTCTCCGGCGCCAAACTGCTCGACGAAGTGTTCAAGACCTTTGCCGAACCGACGCTGGTGCAGCCGACGTTCGTACTCGACTATCCCGTGGCGCTGTCGCCGCTGGCCAAGCGTAAGCGCGACGATCCCTCGCGCGTCGAGCGCTGGGAGCTGTTCGTGCTGGGGCGCGAAATCGCCAACGCGTTCAGCGAGCTGAACGATCCCGAGGAGCAGCGCCGCCGCTTCGAGGAGCAGGCGCGCTTCAGGGCGGCCGGCGACGCTGAGGCGCAGCCGCTGGACGAAGACTTCCTGCGCGCACTCGAGTACGGAATGCCGCCCACCGGCGGGGTCGGGATGGGCGTGGACCGCCTGCTCATGATCCTCGCCGACCAGCCGTCGATCCGCGACGTGATTCTCTTTCCGATGCTGCGGCCCGAATGACGCCCTGGTTCTCGGTGGCGGCGGCGTTCGTCCTGTTCGCCCTGCTCGCGATCGTCGTGTTCGGTGCCAGGTGGCCGAGCCGGCTCGAGTTCAGCATTGCCATGCGCTACCTCAAGAGCCGCGGGCTGTCGCGGCTCGTCTCGTTCATTACGGTGATCGCCGTGCTCGGCGTGACGGTCGGCGTCGCGGCGCTGGTCGGCGTGCTCGGCGTCATGAACGGTTTGCAGGCCGACCTGCGCGACAAGATTCTGGTGGCGAGTCCGCACATCCGGGTCCTCACCTATGGCGAAGGCCTGCGGCTCGACGATTGGCGCGACGTGCTGGCGCGCGTGCGCCGTGTTCCTGGCGTCACCGCTGCGGAGCCGTTCGTGATCACGCAGGGTGGCATCTCGGCCGGCCACGATTACGCCGAAGGCGTGGTCGTCTTCGGGATCAATGCCGACACCGGGAAGCGAGCGGTGACGACTCTCGCGGCACACTTCACCCGCGGCGATCTGCACTTCCGCACCACGCGCCCGGACGTCGAAGCAGGCATCGCCCTCGGCACCCGCCTCGCCGCCAAGCTGTCGGCGTATCCGGGGGATGTGGTCACCCTGGTGGCGTTCGCCGGGACGAAATTCAACGCCAGCACCGGCGCCTACATCCCGCGCTTCCACCGTTTCGAGGTGACGGGACTGTTCGATACGGGGATGTTCGAGTACGACAACTCCTACGTGGTGCTCGACCGCGGCGTGGCGCAGCGCTTTGCGGCCCTCGACACGGCGGTGACGGGACTCGAGGTTCGCCTCGCCGATCCCTGGAATGCACAGGCGTTCGCCACCGACCTCGAGAACCGGCTCGGGTATCCCCATCGCGTCGTCGACTGGCAGTCCCAGAACGCGTCGCTCTTCTCGGCCCTGAAGCTCGAGAAACTCGCGATGGGGCTCATCGTGTTCTTCATTTGTATCGTTGCGGCGTTCAACGTCGTCGGCATGCTGACGATGGTCGTACGCGACAAGACGCGGGAGATCGGCATTCTGCTGGCGATGGGGCTGCATCGCGGCGCGATCCGGCGGGCGTTTCTGGTGCAGGGGGTGTTGATCGGTCTCGTGGGGACGATCCTCGGTGCCGGGCTGGGGCTCATCTGGGGGGACGTGGTCAATCGGGGCGAGCTGATCCACATCGACCCGTCCATCTACTTTATCGACCACCTGCCGGTGCATACACAGCCCGAGGACCTCCTGGTCGTGATCTTCACGAGCCTGATCATCGCGACCATCGCGCCGTTGTATCCGGCGATGCAGGCGGCGCGGCTCGATCCCGTGGCGGCGATCCGGTCCGAATGAACGCGCTGCTCGAGGCGCGCGGTCTGCGCAAGGTCTACGCGAGCGGGGACGGACGGCCGCTCGAAGTGCTGCGCGGCGTCGATATCGAGGTGCACCGCGGGGAGCTCGTGGCCATCGTGGGGTCCTCGGGGGCGGGCAAGAGCACGCTGCTGCACCTGCTCGGGGCGCTGGACCGGCCCACGGCTGGCGACGTGTGGCTCGAGGGGTCGCGCTACGCCGACCTCGGGCCCGAAGGAACGGCCGAGCTGCGCAACCGTAAGCTCGGATTTGTCTTTCAGTTCCATCATCTCTTGCGCGAGTTCTCGGCGCTGGAGAACGTGATGATGCCGCTCTTGATCGCGGGGGTAGGGGAGCGCGAGGCGCGCTCGCGGGCCGAGGAACGCCTCTCCGCGGTCGGCCTGGCCGGGCGCATGACGCACCGGCCGGGGGAATTGTCGGGGGGAGAGCAGCAGCGCTGCGCGGTGGCGCGGGCGCTGGTGCACGATCCCAACGCGGTGCTCGCCGACGAGCCTTCGGGCAATCTCGATCACGCGTCGAGCGAGCGGCTGCACGAGCTGTTGTTCCGCCTGGCGCGGGAATTGGAAACGGCGGTGGTGATCGTCACGCACAATCGCCAGCTGGCCGCGCAGGCGGACCGGATTCTCTGGCTGGAGGACGGACGGCTGGTGACGGTCCGTTCGGTGGACGCGATACCCTGATGCGCTGCGACAACTGCAAGGAACGCGACGCGGTCATCAACCTGACCCAGGTGGAGCACGACACGAAGGTCACGCTCCACCTGTGCGAGCAATGCGCCCAGGAGAAGGGGATCGAGA
>DATFSB010000113.1:0-2801 GCA_035262825.1 Gemmatimonadales bacterium
TGGCACTCGTCGCCGGCGCTGCGGGCGCGCACCTGGGCCAGGACGACGTCCCGCTCGACGCGGTGCGCCCGCACGTCCCGGCGGGATTCATGCTCGGCATCTCCGTCGGCTCAGTGGCGGAAGCCGAGCGCGTCCGGACGAGCCCCGCGGATTATTGGAGTATCGGCCCGTGCTTCGCAACCGCCAACAAGCCCGATGCGGGACCGCCGCTGTTGCCGGACGGCTTCGCGGCGCTCGCCCGTCTCGCGCCGGGCGTGCCCGTGATCGGCATCGGCGGCATCACGGCGGCCAACGCCGCCGCCATCGCCCAGGCAGGGGCGGTGGGTGTCGCGGTGATCCACGCCGTGCTGAGTGCGGCCGATCCACAGGCCGCCGCGGCGGCGGTCTGCGGCGCGGTGGTCAGGGGTCGCGCTGGCGGTGGGAGAGCGCCGAGCGGATCTCCGACTGCTGCTCCTTGACGTCGCGGATGGCCGCGAGGTGCTCGGTGTAGCTCGCCGAAAAGATGTGCTTGCCGTCGGGCTGTGCGACGAAATACAGGTACGGCGCGGCGGCGGGATAGAGCGCCGCGTCGATCGAGGCGCTGTCGGGCTGGCTGATCGGGCCCGGAGGCAGCCCGGCGTGGAGGTAGGTGTTGTAGGGCGAGCGGACGAAGAGGTTCTTTTCGTAGACCCGGCGTGGCCGCGCGCCCATCGCGTAAATCACCGTCGGGTCGGCCTGCAGCATCATCCCCCGATCCAGCCGATTGTGGTAGACGGCGGACACGTACGTGCGATCGGGCGCATAGCGCACCTCGGATTCGATGATCGAGGCGAGCGTTATCAGCTGCTGGCGGGAGAAGTGCAGTGAGTCGAGCCGCGCATCCCACGCGGTCGACCAGTGTGTCTGGAATTCATCGGTCATGACTCGCACCAGCTGCCGGGCGGTGGGGTGCGGCTGGATCGTATACGTGGTCGGATAGAGATACCCTTCCAGCGTTTCGGTCTCCTGCGACAGCCCGAGCTTCGCGATCACGGCGGTGTCGCGCGCCGCGGCGAGGAACGAATCGCGCGGCACCCCCAGCTCCTGCGACGCCTGATCCGCGATCTCGACGATGCGCAGCCCTTCCCGCACCGTGAAGCGAACCAGCGCGCCGCGGCCCAGCTTCAGCGCGTCGATGATGTCGTTCCAGCGCGTCCCCTGGCGGAAGGCGTAGGTCCCGCTCTTCAAGTCGCGCCCCAGGCCGCGCACCCGCGCGTAGATCGAGAACAGGAATTGGCGGGCGACCAGGTCGTGCGCGGACAGGGAATCGATGGCGGCGCCGAGCGTCGCGCCCCGGGGAATCGTGAGCGCCACGCAATCGGCCGCCGCTGCATCGCACGGCAGCGACGGGCGACCGCCACAACCGAAGGCGGCCAGACAAAACGACAGTATCCAGTATTGGCCCTTCACGTGCTGCTCCCTCGTCTGCCATCAAGATAGTGTTGCAACAGCACCGTAGCCGCGAGCGCATCCACGTCCGCCGCCCGCCCCTTGGTCTGCCCGCCCATCTCGCGCACCGCCTGGCGCACGCGGGCGGTCGTAAAGCGCTCGTCCCAGAGTGTGACGGGGCGCCCCGAGCGCCGCTCGATGGCGGCGGCGAGCTCGCGGGCAGCGTGCGCCGGCTCGCCTTCTCCGCCCGACTCGTCGAGCGGGAGGCCGACCACGATGCCGACGACGTGGTGCGCCGCAAGGTGCTGGAGCAGGGGCTGCATCGGAAACCGTTTCCCGGTGCGACGAGTCAGCGTGGCGAGCGGCTGAGCGAGGGTCTGGGTCTCATCGGAGAGGGCGAGCCCGATGCGGCGTTCGCCCCAGTCGACGGCGAGGAGGCGGCCTGCCTGTGGTGGATCGGCGGATGGGCGGATAGGCGGATTGTCAGGCACCATCAGCCTATCCGCTCATCCGCCAATCCGCCCATCCGCCCATCCGTCTACCCCTGTGACATCGTCGCGAAGAATTCCTGGTTCGATTTGGTGCGCTTCATGCGCTCGAGCAGGAATTCGATGGCTTCCACCGGCGGCATGTCGGCGAGGAAATTACGCAGCAGGTAGACCTTGTTGAGCTCTTCCTTGGCGAGCAGCAACTCCTCTTTCCGGGTCGACGTCCGCTGCACATCGATGGCCGGATACACCCGGCGGTCGGCAATGCGGCGGTCCAGGATGACTTCCATGTTACCGGTGCCTTTGAACTCCTCGAAGATCACCTCGTCCATGCGCGAACCGGTGTCGATCAAGGCGGTGGCGAGAATGGTCAGCGAGCCGCCCCCTTCGATGTTGCGCGCCGCCCCGAAGAACCGCTTCGGTTTCTGAAGCGCGTTGGCGTCGACGCCGCCCGAGAGGATCTTGCCCGAGTGCGGCACGACGACATTGTGTGCCCGGCCGAGGCGGGTAATCGAGTCGAGCAAAATCACCACGTCCTTCCCATGCTCGACCATGCGCTTCGCCTTCTCGATCACCATGTCGGCGACCTGGACGTGGCGATCGGCGGGCTCGTCGAACGTCGAAGAGATCACCTCGGCGCTCTTGACGTTCTCCTCCATGTCGGTCACCTCTTCGGGGCGCTCGTCGATGAGCAGCACGATGAGGTAGACCTCGGGATGGTTTTCGATGATGGAGTTGGCGAGCTTCTGCATCAGGATCGTCTTGCCGGCTTTGGGCGGCGACACGATCAAGCCGCGCTGGCCCTTCCCGATGGGGCAGAGGATGTCCATCACCCGCATCGACAGATCACCGTCTTTGCGCTCGAGACGGATGCGCTCTTCGGGGTAGCGCGGCCGCAGGTTGTCG
>DATFSB010000114.1:0-4756 GCA_035262825.1 Gemmatimonadales bacterium
GCACAGCTGAATACCGGCGTGCACCACGCCATCAACCCCGATCCGTACCGCAGCCCGTTCCGCGGCACCCCTGAGGAGATCGCGTCGCAGAGCGCCGCCGATATCCGCGAGCTGGTGCGCTTTTCCACCCCGGGCCGCATCGCCGCGTTCATCGCCGAGGCGTACCAGGGAGTGGGTGGTGTCACGCACGGAGCGCCGAACTACCTGCGCGAGGCCTACGCGATCGCGCGCGAGTCCGGCGGGCTGTGCATTGCCGACGAGGTACAGCCGGGGTTCGGCCGCACCGGCGATCACTACTGGGGGTTCGAGAACTTCGGCGTCGTCCCCGACATCGTCACGATGGCCAAAGGGATCGGAAACGGGTTCCCGCTGGCCGCCGTCACGACGCGCCGCGACATCGCGCAGAAGCTCACCGAGCGCTCGCATATCAATACGTTCGGCGGCAATCCGCTCGCGATGGCGGCAGGCCTCGCCGTGCTCGACGTGATCGACCAGGAGAAGCTGCAGGAGAATGCCCGCGTCGTGGGCGCCCGGCTGCGCGCCGGCCTCGAGGACCTGGCGACGCGGCACCGCCTCATCGGTGACGTGCGCGGCCGCGGACTGATGCTGGGAGTCGAGCTGGTACGCGACCGCGCCACGAAAGAGCCGGCGCGCGAGGAAACCACGGAGCTGTTCGAGCAGCTACGCCAGCTGGGTGTGCTGGTCGGCAAGGGCGGCCTGTTCGGCAACGTGTTGCGAGTCAAGCCGCCGCTGTGCATTACCGCGGCGGACGTGGACTACGCCATCGCCGCCATGGACCAGGCCCTCAGCCGGGTCGGCCGTTAGAAGGAAAAGCCCAGGCCGAGCCGGTCGAGCAGCCACAACAGCGGCCCTGGCTCGGCACCCGCGTCCACGCGACGCACCGCGCGCAGCACCGCACGGACCGTGAGGGAGCGCAGCGGTTCCGGCGGGAAGCGGGGCGGCGGGCGCTTCACCAGCGCCAGATCGAGCAATTCGCTCGAGCGCTCCAGCGCCATGAGCGCCAGAATGCGACCGGCGAGACGCGTCGACGTGAGTCCCCGACCCGAGAACCCCAGTCCATATACGATGCGCCCTTCGCGCGCCCGGCCGAAGAACGGCGTGAGTCGCGTCGTCACGGCGATCGGCCCGCCCCACGCGTAGGCCCATTCCAGGCCCTGCATCGCGGGAAAGTGCCGGCGGAAGCTGGCGCGCAGCGCATCGTAGTGCGGCTCGGAGTGATCGCCCGCGGGATCGATCAGCGATCCGGGATGGTAGGCGACGTCGCTCGAGCCCCACAGCACACGGTCATCGGCGGTGAGGCGGTAGAAGTTGCCGAACGTCCGCGCATCGCTCACTCCCTGCCGCCCCCGCCACCCGATCACCTCCTGCTGCGCGGCGGTGAGCGGCTCGCTCACGATGGCGTAGGCGTACATCGGAATCACCCGGGCGGCGAGGCGTGGCAGCAGCTGGCTCGCATAGGCGCTCGTCGCGAGCACGACGGTGCGGGCCTCGACGCGGCCCCGTCCGGTGCGGATGCGCACGGCCGCTCCCACCGGCTCGATCGCGACCACGTGGCTGCGCTCGAACACCAGCACCCCTTGCCGCTCGACCTCGCGGCGCAGCCCGTCGACCAGCTTCACGGGATCGAGCACGCCGCCGGTCGCGAACGCGGCACCCCCGACGTAGACCGGCGAGTGGACCTCGGCTCGCATCGCGTCTTTGTCGAGCAGCTGGCTGGTCGCGATGCCGACATGCTCGGCCGCTTCGACGATCGTGCGGCAGCGATCCATCTGGCGCGGCGTCTGCGCCACCAGCAGCCGCCCCGTCGGCTCGTAGTCGCAGTCGATCTTGCGGTCACTGAGAAAGGCGCCGAGCTCGGCGAGATTCGCCTCGCCGAGGCGGGCGAGCCGATACGCTTCGGACTCGCCGAAGTGCCTGGTCGCCATGGCGTGATCGTAGTCGATCGTGTCCCATACGATTCCCGCACTGCGACCCGATGCGCCGTAGGCCGCGACGCCCTGCTCCACGACGACGACCTCACTGATCGGATCGAGCTCCTTGATCCACAGCGCCGTCCACAGTCCGGCGAGCCCTCCCCCGACGACGGCGATGTCCGCCACGCGTCCCCCCTCGAGCGAGCGGACCTGGTGCTCGGCACGGCGCGCCAGCCAGTAGCACGCCTGCTCGATCGATCGGCTGGGCCGCGCCACGTTCAGGAGGGTCGCATCCGGCGCTGCTGCCACCAGACGTTCGCGCCCAGCACGGCGAGACTGAGCCCGAGGATGGCGCTGGCGAGGACGTTGATCTGCGGGGGAAACGCGGCGCGGCGCGCGCCGTAGACATACAGCGGGTACGTCACGTCGCTCCCCGAGTTGAACAGCGTGATGACGAAGTCGTCGAGCGAAAGGGCGAACGCCAGCATCGCCGCCGCGACGATGCCGGGGGTGATGAGCGGCAAGGTGACCGTCCGGAACACGCGCCACGGCCCCGCGCCGAGGTCCATCGCCGCCTCCTCGAGCGACCAGTCGAACCCGCGCAGCCGTGCCCGCACCGTGAACGCCACGTAGCTCACCGAGAACATGACATGGGCGATCACGATCGTGCCAAAGCCGGTCGGGACGTTGAACGTCAGGAACAACGACAGCAGCGACGAGCCCAGCACCACCTCGGGAGTCGCCAGCGGCAACACCAGCAGCAACCCGACCCCTCCGGCGCCCCGAAACCGGTACCGGCAGAGCGCCAATGCCAGCATCGTACCCAACACGGTCGCCAGCAAGGTCGACAGCGCCGCCACGAGGAGGCTCAGCCGCATCGCATCGACCAGGGCCGGATAGCGGAACGGGTCCAGCCAGGCCGCGACCGAGAACCCCTTCCAGACGAAATTGAACTTGCCTGCCGGACTGTTGAAGCTGTAGGCGACGATCACGAAGATCGGCAGGAACAGATACCCCAGCACGAGCGCGGCGGTCGCGTCGAGGAGGCGCTTCACGCGATCTGCTCCTCCCGCAGCAGCCGGGCGGCCACGACGACGCCTGCGGCGATTACCGCCATCAGGCCGAACGACAGCGCCGCGGCCAGCGGATAATCGCGCACCTGGAGGAACTGGGCCTGAATCACGGACCCGATCATGCGCTGGTTGGGCCCGCCCAGGAGCTCGGCGTTCACGAAGTCGCCCGCGGCGGGAATGAACGTCAACAAGCTCCCCGCGAGCACACCCGGGAGCGAGAGCGGCAGCACAACGAGCCGGAATGCCCGGAACGGGCTCGAGAAGAGATCCTGGGCCGCCTCCACCAGCCGCCGGTCGATCTTTTCGAGGCTGGCGTAAATCGGCAGGATCATGAACGGCAGAAAGTTGTAGGTCAGACCGCCGATCACGGCCCAGGCGGTATCGAGCAGCCGGCCGCCCGGCGGCAGGAGGTGCACCGTCTGCAACACACGCACGACGAGACCACCGTCGTTGAGAATCGTCTTCCAGGCGAACGTGCGCACCAGGAAGGTCGTGAAGAAGGGAAGGATCACGAGCCCGAGCAGCACAGGGCGCATGCGCCCCGCGCGGAATGCGAGCACGTAGGCCAGCGGATAGGCGAGCAGCAGCGCCGCCACGGTGGCGAGCGCCGCGAAACCGAACGACCGGGCGAATATCGTCCCGTATCCGGTGAACGCGCGCGCGTAACCGTCCCACCACGGCGCGGCGACCGAGGTGCCGGCGAGGGTGAGCAGCGGCAGTACGAAGAACAGCGCCAGCCAGGCGACGCCGGGGAGGACGAGCAGCGCCGGCGCGAGCGTCGCGCGCCGCCCGCTACCCGCCGATGGCATCGAGGAAGATACGGGTGAAGCTCGCGTCCTCGGCGTCGGAGAGCTCGCGGAAGTTGCGCAGCTGGGCCAGCACCGCGGGCGGCGGGTTGACGAGCGGGCTTCGGGCCAGGGCCGGAGCGATGCGCTCGAGTGCGGGGATCGCGCCTTGGACGGCGCTGATGTACCCCGCCCGGCTGACGATCTGGGCGGAATGGGCCGGTGCATAACACCAGTCGATCCACCGCATCGCGAGCGCCACGCGATCGCTGGTCCTGGGAATCAGCATGTTGTCCGAGTACAGGATCGCGCCTTCCCGCGGCGCCACCCAGCGCAGATCGGGGTTGTCGGCGTGCAATCCCTGGATGTCCCCCGACCATGCGATCGCGACGGCGATGTTGCCGTTGGCGAGATCCTCGGTGTAGTCGTTGCCGGTGAAGGCGCGGACCTGCCCGCTCTGGCGCGCCTGCTTCACACGCGCCGCCGCCACACGGATGTCGTCGGCGGTGCACTGCATCGGGTCGCGCCCCTCACCGAGCATGACCAGGCCCAGCGTGTCACGCATCTCCGTCACCATCGTCACGCGGCCCTTGAACGCGGGATCGAACAGATCCCGCACACCGGTGATCTCGCGGCCGGTGATGCGCGGGTTGTATCCCAGCCCGACCATCCCGAACACCCACGGCACCGAGTAGCGGCGGCCGGGGTCGAAGTCGGCGTTCTGGGCGAGCGGGACCAGGTTCGCGCGATTGGGAAACGCGGTCTGGTCGAGCGGCGTGGCGTAGCTGAGGCGGATCACGCGGCCCGCCACCCAGTCGGTCAGGACAATGACGTCGCGGTCGATGCTCTGGCCGCGCCGCAACGGTTCGGCGATCTTCGCGAAGAACTCGTTGTTGTCGTTGATGTCTTCGTGGTACTGCACGGTGATCCCCGTGGCCTGCTGGAACTCGGGGATCGTGCGGTC
>DATFSB010000115.1:0-16495 GCA_035262825.1 Gemmatimonadales bacterium
ACCGATTTCGCTGTACAGATTGATCGTCCCGCCGGGCCGCTTCAGCAACGCCGCAATGAGCAACGTGGCGAGTGCTCCCGTGACCGCCAGCGGCACCGCCAACAGCACCGTGAAGGGGTGGAGCAGCGACTCGAACTGCGAGGCGAGCACCATGTACACGACGAGCAGCGCGACGCCAAAAGCAAAGTACAGTGCGCCGCCGCTCTCGCGGAATTCGCGCGAGTCGCCTGCCAGGGCGGTCGTGCTCCCCGGAGGCAGGACTTGCTTCGCCAGCCGATCGAGCGAGTCGAGCGCAGCTCCCTGCGCGAACGGCGGAATCAGCGACCCCGACATCGTGAACGAGGGGACGCGGTTGAAGTGGTTGATCTGACGCGGGCCCACCCCCTCGTCGACCTTCGCCAGCGCTCCGAGCTGCACGAGCTGCCCGCCGTTGCCTCGCAGATAGATGCCCGACATATCGCTGGGAGTGGCGCGGTGACTGGGATCGAGCTGCACCATCACGTAGTACAGCTTGTCGTTACGCGTGAACGTGCTGACGCGGCGCCCGCCCAGGAACGTCTGCAGTGCCGCGGCGACGTCCCGCACCGGGACTCCCAGATCCTCGGCGCGGTCGCGATCGAACGTGACCCGCAACTCCGGTTTATTGACCCGCAAGTCGGTGTCGATGTTCGTCAGACCTTTGACCTGACGAGCGCGCGTCACCATTGTGTCCATCGCCTTCCCGAGACGGGCGAAATCCGGATTCTGGACCACGTATTGAATCGGCTGGCTGAACCCGATCGCCCCAGGCGCGTAGGGAAATGCGCGTAAGCCCGGAATGCCGAACAGCTGCGGGAACAGCCCGCCCACCATCTGCTGGACGGTGGTCTTCCGCTCGCTCCAGTCTTTCAGAATGACGCCGATGAAGGACCGGTTCACGCCGCCGGCGAACCCGCCGATGATCGTGAAGTAGCCCTGGACGTCCGGCGTCTTGCTGATGATCCCCTCGATCTGGCGCACGTACCCGTCGGTGTACTCGAGCGACGCCCCTTCGGGTGCCGAGCCGACGACCAGGAAGAACCCGCGGTCGTCATCCGGCAGGAGCTCCTGTTGCAGCTTGCCGTACAGTTTCCAAGCCAAGCCGACTGTCGCCAATGTTCCGGCGACAACCCACCACCGGTGCCGTAGCGCGGCGCGCAGCAGCGTCCCGTAACGCTCGGCGATGGCGTTGAACCCGCGTTCGAACATCTGGAAGACCGACCCATGCTCGTGCGACACGCGCAGGATCTTGGCGCACAGCATCGGCGTCAAGGTCAATGCGATGAAGCCGGAAATGATCACCGCGCCGGCCATCGCGATCCCGAATTCATTGAACAGCCGTCCCGTCGTCCCCTGCAGGAAGGCGAGCGGCGTAAACACGGCGACGAGAGCGATCGTCGTCGCGATCACGGCAAAGCCGATCTCCGCAGTGCCGCTCACCGCGGCTTTTTCGGGCTCCTCGTGCAGCTCCTCTTGATGGCGATACGCGTTCTCGAGCACGATGATCGCGTCGTCCACCACGATGCCGATGGCGATCGTCAACGCCAGCAGCGTGAAGTTGTTGATCGAAAAACCGAGGAAATAGAGGATCGCGAACACCGTGATGATCGATGTCGGGATCGCGAGGCCGGGGATGATTGTGGCGCGGAGATTCCGCAGGAACACGAAGATGATGAGCACGACGAGAATCGCCGCGATCATCAAGGTGAGCCGCGCGTCGTTGATCGAGTGGGTGACGAACACAGAGCCGTCGAAGGCAATCTGCAGCTTCACCCCCGTCGGCAGCGCTTCCTGGATCGCCGGTAGCGCAGCGCGGATGCGCTGCGCCACCTGAATGAGGTTCGCCTTGGACTGTCGCACCACGCCGATCGCCACTGCCGGGCTGCCGTTGTAGCGGAAGATCGATCGGTCATCCTCGGGTCCCAGCTCGACCCGAGAGACATCCTTCAACTTGACGAGCTGATTGCTCTGACTCGCCACCACCAGCTCGCCGAACTCCTGCGGTGTCTTGAGCTCGCCGAGCGAGCGGACCGAGAATTCACGGCGCGTCGATTCGATGCGCCCTGCCGGAATCTCGACGTTGCGCGCATTGATTGCCGCTTCCACATCCTGTACCGTCAGCCCGCGAGCAGACAGCTGCTCCGGCTGCACCCACACGCGCATCGAGTAGCGTCGCTCGCCGAAAATCCCCGCGCTTCCGACGCCCGGCAAGCTCTGCAGCCGGGCCTTGACCAACCGGTCGGCGACGTCGGACAGCTGCAGCAAGTCGATGTTCTGACTGGTCAACGCGAGCCAGAAGAAGGGCTGCGCGTCCGCCTCCTGTTTGGCGATCACCGGCTCCAACACGTCCACCGGTAAGCGACCGCGCACGCGCGACACCTTGTCACGAACGTCCTGCGCGGCGACGTCGACCGGCCGGTCGAGCGTGAACTCGAGCGTGATATTGCTGACCTCTTCCGACGACGTACTGGAGAGCGTACGCAGCCCCTGGATCGTCGACAGTTCCTCTTCCAGGATGTCGGTAACGGCAGTTTCCACGACCTGAGCGTTGGCGCCCGGAAGCACCGTCGAGACCGAGATGATCGGTGGATCGATGTCCGGCAGTTCTCGCACGGAGAGGCGGGTGTACCCGATGACCCCGAACAAGACCAGCGCGGCCGACAACATGATGGTGAGTATGGGGCGGCGGATCGCGGTGTCGGAGAGTTTCATGTGCCCGTTTCTTCTTCCCGGGAAATGTGAACCGGCAGGACGGTCTTCAACGTAACGGGACCGTATGAGGACTGGTTTCTAACGACCTCACTAAGACGTCGAAATAGAACGCGCGAATTCGACATGCGTCGGTCCCGTTTGTGTTCGAATCGGGACCCGAACATATACCGAAAATTGACCAACCCGCAAGGTCCGGTCTGAATGCCCCGGCTGCGGATTGACCGCTGGTATACTCACGCATGAGCCCCTCCGACGACGCGATTGCCATCGATGCCTACGTTCTAGACACGCTGATGCACGATCTCCTCGGCCACGATCGCGCCGCCTCAGCCTTCGTCGCCTTTCTCTTTCTCTGGCGCCATTCCCTCGGCGACGGGCAGGCATCCGTACAGATTAGCCTGCGCGACATCGCCGAGGGAACCGGGCTCTCGAAGCGAGGCATCCAGGAGGCGCTGAGCATCCTGGCGCGCCGCAAACTGGTGAGCATCGCACGCGCGAGCATCACCGACGTCCCTGTCTACACCGTCAATCGCCCGTGGCGCCGCCGCTGAGTCACTTCGAGCCGAGCGCAAACTGGTTGCCGTCCTGGTCCTTGAACACCGCCGAGCTCCCCCAATCCGCGACGGTCGGCGGTCCCGTGAACTCCACCCCGCGCGACCGCAGCTCGTCGTACGTCTTTTGAACGTCCTTGGTCCAGAAGGCCAGCGACTGGAATTCCCCGATGCGACTCTCGTGGCCTTCCGGCGTGAACAGCGCCAGGCCCGTGTCCGCGCCCGGAATCTTGAGCTCGATCCAGCGTTGTTTGTCGTTGAACGGCTGATCCGTGACCACGGAAAAGCCCAGCGTCTTGGTATAGAAGTCGAGCGCGCGATCCTGATCGCGGACCGGGACGCCGACGAATTTGATTCCCTTGATCATGGCCGTCTCTCCAAACTGAGTGTGAGCGTCGATGACTGTGCGGTGCGATCGCAGGCGCAAAATCCGCGAATCGATTGGCCGCCACAAGGCGCGTTCGGGCTGCTATGGCAGTCGTTGCCACACCTAGCCGTTCGGCGGATAGTGCCGGCCTCCCGGAACAACCATCCTTCGGTCGGACCTACTTACTCAACGAAGGATGCTGCCCATGTCGGACGAACAGCGTTCGCTCATCGCTCTCTCAGACCAGCTTGCCGACGCCGTCGCGAAGGCCGGCGCGGCGCTGGTCGCCGTGCATGCCCGGCCGCGGCTGCCCTCCACCGGGGTGCATTGGCGCGATGGCGTCGTGGTCACGACGGAAGCGACGGTGCGGCGCGACAGCGATATCAACGTCACGCTGCCGGACGGCTCGCGCACGTCCGCGACGCTGGCGGGCCGCGATCGCGGGACCGACCTGGCGGTGCTGCGGATTGCTCCGGGCCGGCTTCCTGTCGCCCCCCTCGGCGACCCGGCCAGGTTGCAGCCGGGTCATCTGGTTCTCGCCCTCGCACGACTCGACGGCACGGCCCCGCGCGCCGCGTTCGGCGCCGTGAGCGCGACCGGAGGCCGCTGGCGCTGCTGGAAGGGCGGCGAGATCGATCTGCTCGTCCAATCGGATCTTTCCCTGTACCCGGGATTCGGCGGTGGCCCGTTGGTGGACGCGAGCGGTCGCGTGCAGGGGATCAACTCCGGCGGGTTGAGCCGTCCCCTGGCTACCACCATTCCCGTCGCGACCGTGAACCGCGTGGTCGAGCAGCTGCTGCAGCGCGGCTACGTGTCCCGCGGGTGGATCGGCGCCGCCATGCAGCCGGTGCAATTCGACGCGGCCACCCGCAAGCGGCTGCAGCGCGACGGCGGCCTCCTGTTGCTGTCGATCGAACCCGATGCCCCGGCAGCGCATGCCGGTCTGCTGGTCGGAGACGTGATCGTGACGATCGACGGAGTTCCGCTCGACACCCCCGATCAGCTGCGCGACCGGCTCGCCGGGGATGTTGTCGGGATCTCTCTGAAGCTCGAGGTGGCGCGCGGTGGAACGATCGTGACGAGCGACGTCCAGATCGGCGAGCGCCCGCGGTCGCGGCAATGACGGTCTCCTTCGTGAGCGACGCCGCGGCGCGGCTCATCCCCAGCGTCGTCGCGATCGTCGACGGCGCAGAACGCGGAGGCGGGGGGGCGGGAATCGCGTGGGGCGCGTCGGGCCTCATCGTCACCAATGCCCACGTCGCGACGCACCGCGACGTCACGGTAGTGGCGGCGGACGGTCGTCGGGCACGTGGAGCGGTTGTGGCGCGTGATGCGCGACGCGACCTGGCTGTGGTGCGTGCCAGCGGTCTCGAGCTGCCGGGAGCGCCGACCGGAGACCCCGCGCGACTCCGGCCCGGTGCGCTGGTGTTTGCCGTGGGCCATCCCTTCGGGGTGCACGACGCAATCAGCGCCGGCGTCCTGCAGGCGGTCGGCCGGCTGCCGCGGGGCTTCCCGATCAACGGCCGCGGTGCGTACCCCTGGGTGCAGGCGGATGTCCGGTTGGCGCCCGGCAACTCAGGGGGTCCCCTCGCTGACGCGGCGGGCCTCGTGATCGGCGTCGCCGCGATGATCGTCGGCGGCCTCGCGCTCGCGGTACCGGCCCCGGACGTTGACGCTCTTGTTGCCACCGTGACGTGAAACTGCGGATTCACCTCAACGTTGCGGATCCCGTCGTGCGGCGGCGGCTGGCGGCGCTGCTGCGCGCCGATCCTGATGTGTCCATCGTCGCTGATGCGGTGGCGGCGGATCTCGTCGTGGATGAGCGATTCGTCTCAACGGCGGGCGCTCCACAGGCGACGGTGCCCATAGAGGGTGCCACGCTGGCGCCGCGTGAGCTGGAAGTGCTGCGCCTCGTCGCGCAGGGGCTGGCCAACAAGGAGATTGCCGCTGAGCTGAGGATCTCGACTCATACCGTCAAGTACCATCTGGCTTCGCTACTCGCCAAACTCGGCGTATCGACCCGGACTGAAGCCGTAATGCTCGGCATCCGGACCGGTCTCGTTCCCTTATAGTCTCCCGGCACAGAAGAAAAGGCCCCTCTCAGAAGCGGAGAGGGGCCTGAAACGGAACCCGGAGGGGGTGCGGTTTACCGGATTCCGATCGACACTCCGAAATGCACCTCGGCAAGATTGGGACGCGCCCGCGACGTGTACACGACGATGTCCCCATTGGACTGTGGCTGCACGTCCCCGGGGGCCACGTAGTTCGCGAACCCGCTGTACAGATAGCGCGCGCCGATATCCAGGGACACCGGCGTACGCCTGCCAAGGGTCAGAAGCACACCGCCACCGGCCTGGAGCGCGGAGGTCCAGTCGCTGAAATCCGTCTGGGAGCCGTAGCTGTAGCAGCCGCAGCCGTCTGGGAATGACGAATAGGCGGAAATGTAGGAGAAACCGACGGTGCCGAACCCGTACAACAGCATCGGCCCTTCGCCTACCGTGATCTGTGGACCGACGCCGATTGTGGCGATCGCATACGTCGTGTTGAGGTCGAACTGGTGGTCGCTGCCATACACGAGGTAGGCACCCTCGAGCCTCAGCCCCACCGGGTTGCCGACGGCAGCGAACGCATCAATCCCGCCCGCCACATCGACGTTCTGGGCGAAGTCACCCTGTGGGGCGCCAATGGCGAGGTTGACGCCGAACATCCCGGCGTCGCCGCGGACCTCCCGCAAGCCGTGGTACTGGGCCGACGCGGATCCCGCGCCGACGACGAGAGCGAGCAGCGACAACGCCAGTGAGCGGTTCATCATGCCTGTCCGTTCGGGTCGGCATTGGGAAGGGCAAGCGATATGCCACCCCAAGAAGGCTAGATTCCACGGGCCCTTTCCGGCTCCCTGACCTACCGAGAGGACACTACATGGATCAGATCACGTTTGCCGACTTCGCCAAGGTCGACATCCGGGTGGGCCGCATCGTCGCCGTGGACGACTTCCCCGAGGCGCGCAAACCCGCCTGGAAGCTGCGCATCGACTTCGGTCCCCTGGGTGTGAAGACGTCGAGCGCGCAGCTCACGCTGCACTACGGCAAGGACGATCTGCTGGGCAGGCTGGTGCTCGGCGTGGTGAATTTTCCACCACGCCAGATCGGGCCTTTCTTCTCTGAGGTGTTGACGCTCGGAATCGAGCTCGCGGTTGGGGACATCATTCTCGTGCAACCCGACCGCGACATCCCATTGGGCCTGCCGCTCACGTAGCCTTGAGCCGCTCCAGATGTGCTTTGCGGAACTTCGCCACCTTCGGCGCGATCACGGCACGGCAATACCCCTGCCCCGGATTGCGCCGAAAGTAGTCCTGGTGATACTCCTCGGCAGGATAGAACTGCGTGAAAGGCGCCACCTCGGTGACGATCGGGGCGTCGAACACCTGGTCGCGCTCGAGCGCCGCGATGACCTCTCGCGCCGTGCGCTCCTGTTCAGCGCTGTGATAATAGATGGCGGAGCGATACTGCGTCCCGACATCGGCGCCCTGTCGGTTGGGCGTCGTCGGATCGTGAATCCCGAAAAAGACCTCTACCAGGTCGCGATAGCTCAGGACAGCCGGGTCGAAGGTGACCTGAACGACCTCGGCGTGCCCCGTACGCCCGGTGCATACCGCCTCGTAGGACGGATTGGCAACGCTGCCGCCGGCATAGCCCGAAACCACCTGCTCGACACCCTTCAGGCCGCGAAACACCGCGTCGAGACACCAGAAACATCCACCCGCGAGGGTCGCAACTTCATGATTGGTTGTGTTCATAGCACCGCTAGAATGTCGCAAGGGCCTGGAGAGTTCCCCGGACCGGCCGCCCATGCTAGGATAGAGCCGCCGTGCTCCTGAAACGATTCTACGACGACGGGCTGTCTCAGGCCAGCTACCTCCTCGCCTCCGAGCGCTCGGATGCGGCGCTCGTCGTCGACCCCAACCGCGACGTGGAGCAGTACATCGCCGCCGCCGAGGCGGAGGGGCTGCGCATCGCCCACGTCACCGAGACGCACATTCACGCCGATTTCGTCTCGGGGAGCCGCGAGCTCGCGCAGCGCACCGGCGCGACGCTCTACCTCTCGGATGAAGGTGGCGCCGACTGGCGCTACGGCTACGCCGCCGAGAGTGGCGCCGTCCTGTTGAAGCACGAATCGCGCATCGACGTCGGCGATATCACCGTCACGGCATTACACACCCCCGGCCACACCCCCGAGCACCTCTCGTTTCTGGTCGTCGATCGCTCGGCTGCTCCGGCCCCGCTCGGGATGCTGAGCGGCGATTTCGTCTTCGTGGGCGACGTCGGTCGGCCCGACCTCCTGGAGAAGGCCGCCAACGTGCAGGGGACGATGATCGCGAGCGCCCGCCAGCTGTTTCAATCTTTGCGGCGGCTGAGCGATCTCCCCGACCATCTCCAGATCTGGCCGGGACACGGCGCCGGCTCGGCGTGCGGCAAGTCGCTCGGGGCGATGCCGCAGAGCACGCTGGGCTACGAGCGTATCGCGAGCTGGGCATTTCATATCATGGACGAGGCGAAGTTCGTGAGCGCGGTGCTCGAGGGGCAGCCCGAGCCGCCGACTTATTTCAGTGAGATGAAGCGCATCAACCGCGACGGCCCGCGCATCCTGGGTGGGTCGCGGCGGCCGCAGCGCATCGCCGCGGCGCGGGCAGGCGAACTGCTGGCCCAGGGAACGCTGCTCGTCGACACGCGCGCCGCCGCCGATTACGCGACGGCCCACATCCCCGGCACGATCAACATCCCGCTGAATCGATCGTTCACGACGTGGGCGGGGTGGCTCGTGCCCTACACGCGGGATTTCTACCTGTTGATCGATCACGGGCGGGTCGACGCGCTCGATCAGGCGGTGCGGGACCTCGCCATGATCGGTCTCGATCGCATCGGCGGCTATATCGATTGCGACGAGGAGACGCTCGCCGCGTGGCGCAGCGCCGGCGGAAGCCTCGGCTCGATCCGCAAGATGACGGCCCAGCGGCTGGCGGAGCGTCTGGCGAAGGGCGACGTCTCCGTCGTCGACGTCCGGGCCCGTTATGAATGGGACGACGGCCACATCCCCGGTGCAAGCCACATCCCGCTGGGCAATCTCCCCGCCCGCTTCGACGAGCTGCCGCCGGGTCCGGTCGTCATGCAATGTCAGACCGCGAGCCGCTCGGCGATCGCGGCGAGCATCGTCGCGGCGCGCGGCCGCGAGGTGTGGAATCTGGAAGGCGGCTTCGCCGCCTGGAGAAAGGCGGGTTACCCGGTCGAGACGACGGTGCCGGCGCCGTAGCGGCGCTCGACGTACTCCTCGAGAATTTTCAGGAAGTCGGCGACGAGCGTGTCGCCTTTGAGCGTGACGCGCAGCTCGCCATCCACGTAGACCGGCGCCTTCGGCTCCTCGAACGTACCCGGCAGCGAGATGCCGATGTCGGCGTGCTTCGACTCTCCCGGTCCATTCACGACGCACCCCATCACCGCGACGCGCAGCGTTTCGGATCCGGGATAGCGGCGCTGCCACTCGGGGCGGCGGTCCTTCAGGTAGCCCTGAATCTGTTCCGCCATCTCCTGGAAGAACGTCGACGTGGTGCGGCCGCACCCCGGGCAGGCGGTAACCTGGGGGGCAAAACTCCGGATCCCGAGCGACTGCAGGATCTGTTGCGCGACGAGGACTTCCTCGGTGCGGTCCCCGCCGGGACGCGGAGTGAGGGAGACGCGAATCGTGTCGCCGATGCCTTCCTGCAGCAGGATGCCCAGCGCCGCACTCGACGCCACGACGCCCTTCGTCCCCATCCCCGCCTCGGTGAGTCCGAGGTGCAGCGGGTAGTCGCCGGTCGCGGCGAGACGGCGATAGACGTCTACCAGATCCTGCACCCCCGACACCTTCGCCGAGAGAATGATGCGATCGTGGGCGAGCCCCGTCTCCTCGGCGAGTGCAGCCGAGCGCGTGGCGCTCTCCACCATCGCGTCCATCGTCACGTCGCGCGCGTCTTTGGGCTCCGCGAGCTTCGCGTTGGCGTCCATCATCTCGGTGAGTAGCTGCTGGTCGAGGCTGCCCCAGTTCACGCCGATGCGGACGGGTTTGCCTTCGTCGATCGCGACCTGGATGATCTGGCGGAAGTGCTCGTCGCGGCGCTTGGCGCCGACGTTGCCGGGGTTGATGCGGTATTTCGCGAGCGCTTCGGCGCAGGCAGGATACTTCGTGAGCAGCAGATGCCCGTTGTAATGAAAGTCGCCGATGACGGGGACCTCGACCTGCTCGACGATCGCGGGCACCGCCCGGGCGGCGTCGTCGTTGTTGACGGTGACCCGCACCAGCTCGGAGCCCGCTTCATGGAGAGCGCGCACCTGAGCGACGGTGGCGGCGACGTCGGCGGTGTCGGTGTTCGTCATCGACTGCACGACGATGGGGTGGCAGGAGCCCACCCGGACATTGCCGACGGTGACGGAAACGGCTTCGCGACGAGACATAGGGAGAAAAGTAATGGAGGTTGGTGGAAGATGGTGGCGGGTGGGATGGTACTTCCACCATCCTCCACCAACCTCCACAACCTTCTCTAGTGCGTAAAGAACTTCACTAGTGCGTAAAGAACTTCAGCAGCGTCAACGCACTCGGGTGGGGGACGTAAATACGCTGATCGGCGGCGTTGATGGCCGCGTCCTGTGGGAAGTCGAGGTATGAGCCGATAACGTACTGGTGGCGCACATTGTTCGTGGCACCGTCGAGCTCGAGTACGAAGTTGTTCGACGACGCGGCCGAGTAGACCAGGTTCCGCTTCTCGTTGACGCTGACGAAGTTGGGGTTGTTCACCGAAATGAACGTATTGGTGAACAGCGTATCCACCCCCGGCGTCCCATCGATGACGCCGAGCTGCGACGCGCTGTACTCGGCGACGTACACCCGCTTGGTGATCGAGTTGACC
The DNA here is from genome assembly GCA_035262825.1 of Gemmatimonadales bacterium. Taxonomy (GTDB): domain Bacteria; phylum Gemmatimonadota; class Gemmatimonadetes; order Gemmatimonadales; family GWC2-71-9; genus DASTHG01. The sequence continues at coordinate 10,586 of DATFSB010000115.1, forward strand.
GCCACCCCCATCAGAAACGAGCCCGATGGAAACGCGATCGTGTCCACTGTCGTCTTCGTCTCGATGTCGATCACCACCATAGAATCGTTCTGCATGGTGACGAACAGCCGCTCGCCCAGCGCATTGTACTCGATGCCGATGCCGCGGGCAGGCGCGGGGATCTGGAGTGAATCGACGACGTTGGTTCCCCCGATCTCCTTGATATACGGAGTGCAGGCCGCGACGCAGGTTTCGCCCGCGACGAAAGCTGCGCCGAGGACGGTGTCGACGACGATGGCGCCGGACGTCGGCCCGATCGGCACAGCCGGAGCCAGGATGTTGTTGGTCGAGCCATCGATGATCGTGACGGTGTTGCTCCCGCCATTCGTCACATACACGCGGTTCGCAGAGGGCCAGACGGCAATACCATTGGGATTAACGCCCACTTGGACGGTCGCGATGTTCGCGGGCGTCGAGTCGAACACCTGCACGAGGCCGGGGTTCGTAAACTGGTTTACCACGTACACGCGCCCGGTCCCAGGGTTTACTGCCGTGGCAAACGGATTCGATCCTTGCCCGGTAGTCACGTCCACCTGGATCGGGTTCACGACCTGCGCGAAGTGGACCAAGGTGTCCCCCGGTCCCCGCACCGCGAATGCCGTCACGACGTCGGCCGGCAGCTGGAAGAACGAAGGATACACGCTGTCGAGCCGGACCTTGGCCACGCCGGCGATACTCGTCGTGTCGATGAACGTCACGTATCCGGTGAACGGCGGGTCGGCGCGCCAGTGGATCGCCGGCGACGGTACGACCGCCGCGCCACCCAGGTCGCTGACCGAAGCGCTGAACGTCACCGTGTCCCCCAGCCCCACCGGCGTCGATGCGGGGTTGATGAGGATCTGGAACGGCACCTGCTGCACGTCGATGGCGAGTGTGTCGAACGCCGGAACGAGTGGGGCGCCGAGTGTCTGGTGCGCCGCGATCGAGTCGACGCCGTTCTGGCGCGCCGTGATGAAGGCGATCTCGTTCATCGACCCGCGCACTGAGTCGATGGTGACCGCGGTGTGCGAGCCGATCTTCGCCCACTGGAACTGGAAGGCAGGATTCAGCGGCAGCGCCGTGCCCGCCGAGTCAACGAGCTCGACGAGGAACTGACGCGAGCAGGCGAAGTTGATCGGTCCCGGGGGACAGAGCGAGTTGAACTGCGCCGTGTCCTGATTGATCCGCATGCCCTTCGCGGCGGCGTTCATGTCGATGAACACCGAATCGTCGAGGCTGCTGGACACCCCGTTGTACGTGCCGTGCAGCTGGAACGACGCCGGCGTCGTCACCGTCGTGTGGAAGAAGATCGTGTCAGCCTTGGTCGAATCGATCGCCCCGTACGACGGCTGGCCTCCGACCGACGGCAGATCGGCGAAATACAACAGCGCAGGCGTCGTCGGATTGCCGTTGACATCGAAGGCGTGGGTGATGATCACGCCACGCCGCCCCGTGCTGGTGAACGTGACGGTGTTGCTGTCGGCCGACACCGCGCCCTGCGTCAGGCTCGGCAAGAGCTCCCACGAGACGGTCGTCGTCGGTCCTGGCAGCACGTCGACGAAGAGGTGCGTTGCGAACGCGCCGCTCGTCGCCAGGGCGGTGTCCGTCTTCGCGACCGGGCCGAGCGTCCAGTGGGCGCCGCGCCGGCCGCCGATGTCGGTTGTCCCGGACGTCGGGGCCAACGCACCGTTGCCCGGGCCAGCGCTCCACGTCACGTTTTGGCCGCCGAGGCCGCGTCCGGACGCGTCGAGGACGCGCACGCGTACGGAGTCGCCGAGCTGCGCGCCAGTCTGCACGGAGAGCAGGACGGAGTCCGGCGTCCCAACGACCGCCGCGGCAGGCCCGGTTACCGCGAAGTACGGCGCCACGGCGAACGGCTGGTAAGCGACCGGGGAATTGAACTCATCCAGCAGTGCCCGACCGATGCTGTCCGGTGGGGGGTTGATCACCATTGACACTCCGGGCCCGGAGATGTCGCCCCACCAATTGTCACGCGCGGTGACCGAGTCCGTCGCCCGTGTGAGAATCACGGGCTCACCGAACCCCGGGCGGTAGTGATAGATGTCCGAGGAATCGATCGTCAGCGCCGCCCCGCTCGACGCATTGAAGGCGTTGAGGAAGAGGTTGTCGTAGAACTGACTGTGCTTGATGATCACGGCACCGCTGCCACTGGGCGCCGATGCAACGGCGTACCCCACGGCCTGGCGGATGGTGACGCTATCCAGCACGAGCGGGTGCACGGTGGAGTTGGTGTAGTTCACGCTCCCGAACACGATGAAGAACTGCGCCTGGCACTCGATCTGGCAGCCGCCGCCGACGAACCCCGCCTTCTCGATCACCACATTCATCAGCGTGTCCGGCTGCGAGAGTTGCTCGAACCGCAAGCCGAGCCAGTGCGTGTTCCCCGATGCGGGGGTCAAGAGGACCGGGCCACCGGTCGAGATCGCCCGCAGCGCGGCCGGCGTCGAGTCGCCGACGGTCAAGCTGGCGAGACTGTCGAACGCGATCGTGTCCCGCGCCGCGATCGTAAGGACCGCGCCGCTATCGAGCTGAACCAGATTGTTCACTCGCCACGGCACGCCAGCGACCTTGATCAGAGTGGCATTGTGCGACAGCGTCCCGCCCGTCAGCAGCATCGTGTCGCGGCCGTTCCCGGCGAAGGCGTTGCCGAACAGCACCGGGAGGCGCGCCGGGTCGATCTGCAACGGATACGCCGCGTTTCCAGTGGCCACGTTGTTCGCGATGGAGTCGCCGGGGGCGAACGAGCCGCTCTGCGCCGAATCCGTGAAGATCGCGAATCCTGCACTGTTGGATTTCGCCGTGTCACCCACCACTTTGACGTTGGAAACTCCCCCGACCACGATGCCGTAGCCGGCGTTCCCTTGCGCCACCGAGCGACGAATGTCGACTCCGGCGCCCGAGCCCAGCACACCGATGCCCGCCGAGTTCGTATCGGATCCCGCCTTGCCGCTCTGGAACACCAGTACGCTGTCCAGCGCCAGCGTCTGCGCGGTCGGGCTGTGCACCAGGATTCCGAAGCGGTGCTTGTTGCGCCCACCGATCGAATCACCCGCGAACTCGACGCGCACGTTGTCGAGCCGCGTATTGGCCGACAGCCGCCCGATATCGACGCCGTACCAGTCGCCGGGCGCGGGCGACACGCTCGCCGAGGTGAGCCGCGGCGCGTTGCTGCGGTTCGTGCCGAGCGACACGATCGACGCGCTGCGCGTCCCGGCGCTGTCGCCGATCAGCAACCCGCTCTGGCTCCCGAACCGGAGTACGAGGTTGGAGTCGAGCGTGACCGTCTGACCGCCGGCCCGGCCGACGTCGAGCAGGCCGCTCACGAGATACCCGGTGGACCCGCTGCGCTGCGGCTGCGCGAAGATCGTGAACGCGGCGGCCGTAGGATCGGGTTGCCCGCCGCTCACCGCGATGAAGTCGGTGGCGTTGCCGGCGATCGAGTCCTGCTTCAAAAGGCCGGGCAGCTGCGCCGCCTGCATCTGAATCCCGAACGTGGCGTTGCCGAGGAAGCGGTTGAAGCGCGACGGCGACAGCTTCGTCGCCACGCTGCCCAGCAGCAGTCCTTCCTGTCCCGAGCCGCGCACCGTGTTCGAGTCGAGCTGCAGCGTCGCGTCGAGATCGGCGTGGATCCCCGAGCCCGTGACGCTGTCCACCTCGGACCGATGAATGTGCGACACACCGCCGAAGTGGTGCACCCCGGCATGCACGCACTGCCGGACGCGCATCGAATCGAGATCGACTGCGGCGCCGGAACGGTTGACGAACAGGATGCACGCCTCGCTCGCGAGCGCTCCGAACGGCGTGCGCGTGCCGCCGGCCCACTCGATCAGCGTGCGCCGCCAGGCGGTCAGCCCGAGGTTGCGCTGCACCTCGATGCCCTTCCAGAAGCCCGGCGCGGGCGTCGCGGTGTTGGCGGTGAGCGTGATGCCCGGCGCGGCGCCCGGTTGCGTCCCGTCCATCAGCAGCTGACCGGTCTCGTTCATTGCCGTATCGCCGATCTGCAGACCCGCGCCGGCGTCGAACTTCACCGTCGCACCGAGCGCGATCGTCAGCTTCGCGCCGTTCCGCACCCGGATGTACGCGGACACGGTGTGCGACCCGGCCGCCCACGTTTCGTCGGCGAGAATGTCCGCCGAGTGGACGGTGTTGATGACCCGGATCGTGGGCAGCGGCGCGGACGTCACGGCGACGCCGCCGATCGTGGCGCCGATCGTCGTCGCCGTGCCGCCGCTCACGCCCGTAAACGTCGCCGTGTACGTCCCGTTGGCGTTGTCGGTCGCGGGACTGGGCGCGATCGTGCCGGTGCTGGTGCCGCCGCCCTGCGTGAAGACGACGGTCGACCCGCCCTTGGTGAGGGCGTTCCCGGCCGCGTCCTTCGCCGTCAGCGTCAGCGTGAGCACGCCGCCGGTCGTCGTCACCGAGTCGCTCGACGTCACCACCGACTTGGCGGTCGAAATCGTGCCCGGAATGACCGTGACCGTCGGCAGCGTCGACGTCACCTGCTGGCCGCCGATCGTCGCGTGGATCGTGGTCGCGGTCCCGGCGGTGTCGCCGGTGAAGACCGCGGTGTAGGTGCCGTTGTTGTTGTCGGTCGTCGCCGAGATCGACCCGGTGCTCGTGCCGCCGGCGTGGCTGAAGACGACGACGAGCCCGCCCGTCGTGATGTTGTTCCCCGCCGTGTCCTTCGCCTGCAGCGTCAGCGTGTCTTTCGCGCCCGACGCGATCGTGTCCTTCGAGACGGTGATCACCGACTTCGCGGCGACGGTGTTCCCCGGCACGACGGTGATCGTCGTGGTCGACGTCGCCAGCACGCCGCCGATCGTGGCGCGAATCGTCGTCGCCGTCCCGGCGGTGTCGCCGGTGAACATCGCCGTGTACGTCCCGTTGGCGTGATCGGTGGTGGCGCCGATCGTCCCGGTGCTGGTGCCGCCCGAGCGCGAGAACACGACCGTCGCCCCGCCCGTCGCGATGGCGTTGCCGCCCGAATCCTTCGCCGTCAGCGTCAGCGTCGCGCTCGCCCCCGACGACACCGTGCCGCTCGAGGTCGAGACGACCGACGTGAGCGGGGAAATCGCTCCCGCGGTGACGGTGATCGTCGGCAGCGTCGTCCCTACCGCGGTGCCGTTTACCGTCGCGTTGATCGTCGTCGCCGTCCCCGAGACGAGACCCGTAAACGTCGCCGTGTAGGTCCCGTTGCCGTGATCGACGGTCGGGCCGATCGTCCCGGTGCTCGTCCCGCCCGACCTGGTGAACACGACGGTCGACCCGCCCGTCGTCAGGTTGTTATTGAACGCGTCCTTCGCCTGCAGGGTGAGCGTGGCGACGGCGCCCGAGGCGATCGTCGCGCTCGACACGGTCACCACTGACTTGGCCGCGGACACGACGCCCGGCGTGGCGGTGACGGTGAACGTGGCGGGCGCGAGCGCCGCGACGGTGGCGGTGAAGACCTGCGCGCCCGACACCGTCCCGACCGTGACCGTGTCCTCGGCGAATCCGGCGCTGTCTGTCGCGACGACCGAGTCCTGCACTGTCCCCGACGGCGACGCGAACTTCACCGGGACGCCCTTCACGCCGAGCAGATCGCTCGCCGTTACCCGCACGCGCAGCGGCAATGCCACGCGGGTTCCCACGGGCGCGGTCTGCCCGGTCCCCGAAACGATCGTCAGCGCCGCCGGGGTCGGGATGAACGTGACGCGCGTCGAATCACGGACGTTGTTGGGCGTGACGGCACGCACGAACACCGCGCCGCGCGCGCCGGGGGCCTTGAGCAGTCCCTGGCCGTTGATCTTCGCCTTGGTCGTGTCGCTCGTCGTCCAGGCGACGTAGAACGAATCGACCGGAACGCCGCTCGCCGAGGCGGTGGCGCGGAAC
>DATFSB010000116.1:0-14823 GCA_035262825.1 Gemmatimonadales bacterium
CCGTTCGGGAGTCACCTTGCCCTCGCCGAACGAGAGCACTTGATCGAGCAGCGACAGGCCGTCCCGCATGCCGCCGTCGGCGCTGCGCGCGATCAGCTGCAGCGCGTCGTCATCGACGTCGAGCTTTTCGGCGTCGGCCACTGCTTTCAGCCGCGCCGAGATGGCGTGCGGGCCGATGCGGCGAAAGTCGAAGCGCTGCAGCCGCGACAGCACCGGCGCCGCGCTCTGCGCGATCTTCTGGGGCTCCGTGGTGGCGAACACGAATACGACGCCGGGCGGCGGCTCCTCGAGGATCTTGAGGAGGGCGTTCCAGGCGTCGCGCGTCAGCATGTGCGCTTCGTCGACGATGTAGACCTTGTGCCGGCCCTCGGCGGACGCGGCGTACATCGCCCGCTCGCGCAGGTCGCGGGCGTCGTCCACGCCACGGTTCGAGGCGGCGTCGAGCTCGACGACGTCGAGATTGGCCTGCCCTGTCCACACGCGGCGGCACGAATCGCACTCGCCGCAGGGCTCGCCCTCGCCGGCTTTGCGCTTCTCGCAGTTCAGGGCCATGGCGAGTATGCGGGCGGCGGTGGTCTTGCCGACGCCGCGCGGACCGGCGAAGAGGTAACCGTGGGCGACGCGGGAGGAGGCGACGGCGCCGCGCAGCGCAGCGGCGACGTGATCCTGGACTATGAGGTCAGAGAAGACTTTGGGGCGGTATTTCCGGGCCAGGGCGATCATGACGAGGAATCTAGGCGACCGTGACCGTTCCGGTACGGGCGGTTCGGGGTGGCTTCGGCTGTCGGAGTAGCGCGGGACCCGGGGCGGCGTAGGTTCGCTGCGCGGGCATTGTTCCGGCAGCGCACTCCCAATGGACCGGAATGCCACATTGGTCTCTGAGAAGGAAAGAATCCGCCGCTTGTCGGTCGACGTAACTGGCGCCGAAGCCTTCGCGCGTGAGGTCACAAAGCGACTTGTGGTTTTGGGTGACCCGGATGCGGTCGAGGCGGAACACGTGTTGCAAGAGCTCACCGTGCTGTCGGGCGCGCTGCGGCGCGGCGCGGAGCCTCCCGAGTCGCCCGCGATCGTGTCGCGCCTACTGTGTATCGCGGCTCGTTGCGATGGTCCGCTGGGGGATCTGGGCAAGCTGGTGGATCGAGCAGCGTTCGGAGGAGGAGAAAGGCAGTAGGCGTTCTATACTTGCCTCATGCCCATCGTCTCCAAGCCGGATCTCACCGCGTTCGCAGAGCAGCTGCTCCTCGCCTCCCATGCTTCAGCGGATGACGCCCGTCTGGTCTCCGAAGCGCTGGTCTGGTCCGATCTCCGCGCCCGTCATCCGCAAGGGGTGCTCCGCCTCCCCAACTTCGTTCAGCGGCTCGAGCGCGGCCTCATCAACTCCCCCGCACGCTTCGCATGGCAGCCCGCCGGGTCAGCGGCCACCGTGCTCGATGCCGGCAACGGCTTCGGCCACGTGGCAGGGCATGCCGCGATGCAGCGTGCCATCGAGCTCGCCGATACACACGGCGTCGGCGTCGCGGCGGTGCGACACAGCAATCTCTACGGCGCGGCGGCGTGGTTCTGCTCCCTCGCGACCGACCGACAATACCTCGGTTTCTCGTGCACCAACGCCGTGGCGAAGGTGGCGCCGTTCGGCGGCACGCGGCCGGTATTCGGCACCAATCCGCTCGCGTTCGGCTGCCCGACGCGCTCCGGTGTGCCGATCCTCGTCGACCTTTCGACCAGCGCCATCGCCGGCTCGACGGCGCGCGGCCTCGGCGAAGCCGGGACCCGGCTCCCCGAAGGCGTGGCCTTGGACAAGAACGGCAAGCCGACGACCGATCCCAAAGACCTTGCGGACGGGACCTTGCTCCCCGCCGCCGGCCCAAAGGGGTTTGGACTCGCCCTGATGGTGGAGATTCTTTGCGGAGCGGTCGCTGGCGCGGCGTTCAGCAAGGAGGTCGGGTCGATGGTCAGCACCTGGGACCGACCCGCCGACACCGGCCACTTCTTCCTGGCGGTGAACATCACCGCCTTCAGCCCGCTGGCCGGCGTGCTCGACCGCATCGAGCGGCTGCTCGAGTGGATCGCGGAGTCGGATGGAGCGGCGGTGCGGTTCCCGGGCGAGCTGCGGGGGGCAACCGCTTTCGACTACACCCGCAATGGAATCCCATTACCCGACGCGCCGGCCGAGGCGCTGAGGGCGCTGGCGCAGAGGTTGAAGGTCACCGCGCCGTGGTGAGTCTGCGAAAGCGATGAGACGTGGACCGGTGAAGTGGCGGATCGCCACCTCACCGGCGCCGTCGCTCACACCGCCGCGAACAGATCGACCGCACCTGCGGATACCATCCGACGTACCGCGGCGAATCCGATGCTCGCCTCGCCGCCATTCAGGCGCCGCACCATACCGTCCACGGTGCCGTCCCAATTGAGACCGCGCAGCGTCTCCAGCTCGGCGAGGCTCACCCGCACCGTCTCCCCGCCCCACAGCACCACCTCCCCCGCCTCCTGACCGTCGCGCGAGACCTGGCGGTTGAAGTAGTCGACGCGGCGTCCCAGCAGGGGCACGAAGTCGCCGAGTGCTGCGTCCGGTCCGCCGAGCAGCTCGACCGAACGACTGCGCACCGCCTCGCTGTGCAAGTCTTCGCCCAGCGGGTCGCAGTTGAAGTCGTTCAGCTTGAGATAGATGTTCGTCGTATTCGCCGCGTTTTCGCGCAAATGCCAGATGGCGTTGCCCTTGAAGATCATGACGTCACCGGGCTCGTCCTCGATGACGACGCGGGTCGCGCTCCGCACCCGCTCGCTCGGCTCCTCGCCGAGGCTCGCCCGCAGCCGGGCCGCGGTGTTGTACGGGTTCACCCACACGTCGTCGAGCGGATAGAGCACGAGTTGCGACCCGGGGGGCACGGTGACCGAGAATCCAACGGAGACCTGGGATGCGTAGCGGTCCTTGTGCGGCTGCGGACGGGGATCCGCGTTGGCTTCGTACGCCTTGATGTGCCGCTCCGATAGCGCGAGCCGTTTCGGATCGAGCCCCGTCACGCCGCCTACGCCGGCGAGGAACTGCTCGTAGTAGTCGGTGCCCGCGGGGAATTCGAACAGCCCCTGCTGCTTGTCGCCGATCGCCCAGTCCTTCAGGCGGTGCGCGTCGAGATGGTTCTGCACCTGCGCGGCGACCTGCGCGAGAAAGTCGGGCGACAACCCGCCCCGGATGTGCACCCATCCCTGCGCCGCGTAGCGTGCGGCGTACTCAGCGGGATCGAAGGAGAAGAGCGTCGACATGATCACCTCGAAGTCGGAGTTTGAGAGAACCGGCGGCAAGGCCCGCAAGGGACATGCCCGCTTCCGGGGAGCCGTCACGTGTATGGATCAACGGGATCACGAGGCTGTCACGAGTCTGCGGCGGGTGGTCATCGGGTTATCGCCGGACGCCCGTTTGAATGCCGCCCGTATTCTGCCGGCCGACCGCGCCACAAACGGCCCCGGATCCCACCACTTGAAGTACAGGGAGCATGCCGGCTGCAGGCGGCTGGCGATCCACGCACGCCAGGTGATCGCGCCGTCTCGCTGCAGCTCTCGAAAGGCGAGGAAATCTTCCCACGGCTTCGCGAGGGTGAGGCCGCTCTGGTACCGGCTCAGCGACGGCAGCGGCAGCCGCATCAGGCGATTGTAGACGAGCGAAGCGAGATCGAGCCCGGCCACGGCCAGGAGCTCGTTCGGCTCGGTGAAGCGGTGATTCACCTCGATGAGCTTGAGCTTGCCGTCGCGGGCATCTCGCTTGAATTCGATGCACGCCAGCCCGCGCAACCCGATCGCCTGAAAGAAGCGCAACCCTAGGCCGGCCACCTCGGCATTCGAGTCGGTAACGTGGTAGGTCCCCGTGCCGAAGCCGACGGGATACTGCCGCAGCTTCCGTTTCGTGAAGTGGAACAGCGGCTCCCCGTCGTCGTCGAGATACGTGTAGTAGCTGCAGTAGTCGGCTTCGCCGCCCGGGATCAGCTCGGTGACGAGCATCGGCACGCCGTACGACTCCACGTTGCGGTGCGCCGCCTCGAGCTCCGCCGCGTCATGAGCCACGAACATTTTTTCTTCAGCGAACTTCGCAAACCGGTGCGACAGCCGCGGCTTGAGCCCGCAGGGATAGCGCACCTGCTGCAGCATGCGCGCCCAATCCTCGCGCGATTCGGTCAGCCAGACCTGCGGCGCCGCCACACCCACCTTCCTGGCCAGCTCGTAGGTCGCCGCCTTGTCGAGCATCGCCGCGAGCACCGCATCGTTGGCCTCGTAGACACGGAAGTCGTCCACCAGCTGCGCGCGGTAGCGCAGCACCAGCTCGAGGCCGTTGTCGCCGCAGGGCATCAGCGCCGCGCCCGCGAACGATCGCCCCGCCGCGCCGGTCAGCCAGTCCCGCCACCGCTCGACCACGTCGCCCGCTCCCGACAGCGGCAGCCACTGCGCGCAGCGCGAATGCCGCAGCGCGTCCGGCCCGCCCGGCGCCACCACCCGGATGCCGCGGCGGCGCAGGCTGCGCGCGACCGACAGGGCGTTCGCGCCGCCGCCCAGAAGGACCGCCGGCGGAAGGGACGGATCGAGCGGCCGCATCAGTCGTGCAACCCGAGGAGGCAGCGCAGCAGCGGCCCCGCGATGTCCACGCCGTCGGGGTTGCGCACGTTATAGTGGTGGTGCAGCCCCGGAGTGGAATTGACTTCGATGATGACCCCGTTGGCCTCGCGCAGCGAGACGCGAGGGTTGGGGGTGATGACGTCGATCGCGGCCAGCGAGACGCCCAATGTCGCCGCGGCGCGCGCCCCTTCGTCGCGCAGCGCCGCGCCGATTTCGCACGTTACGGCGACGTTGTCGGCGCGGGCATTGTCGTTGACGACCGTTTTCACCACGACCGCTTCCCCCGCGTCCGGTACCGAGCGCAGCGTGAGCCGGGCGTGCCGCAGCGTCGTCTTCATGTCGAGGTCGATGCGCAGCCGGGTGACGCTGGCGCCACGATCGCGACTGCGCCGCGCGTTCTCGGCGGTGATCAGCTGCCGGATGGTGGACCGGCCGTCGCCGGTGACGCTCGGCGCGTGGCGCCGGATGGCGTGGAGCAGCCGCCCGTGCAGATAGAGCAGCCGGTAGGAGTCACCGGGGATCTGCCGCTCGATCAGCACGTAGCGGCTGTACAGCGAAGCGTTGACCGCGGCCCGCACCAGCTCGGCACGCGTGATGTGCGTGGCGACGCCCTCACCGGCGCCGCTGTTGCGCGCCGGCTTCACCACGCAGGGCGAGCCGTACTCCCGCACGAACGCCTCCCCCTCGTCCAGCGCCGCGAGCGTGAACTCGTGCGACGGCGGCACCGGCAGATCGGTGGCCGCGAGCAGGCGGTGCACCAGCGCTTTGTGTCCCGCCAGGGCCAGCGTCACCGGGTTGTCCAACATGACCATCCCGCGGGCGATGCGCGTGCAGCGCCCCCGGAAGCGGATCTCCCAGAACGCCTCGTCCAGCTCGCGGAACCGGGCGCCCGCGCCGAGCCCCGCCGCGGCATCGCGCCACAGCGCGGCGTAGAACGCCGTCCGGCCCGTATCGTCGCCGTCGCCGACTCCCGTCCGGCGCCAGCGCCGCAGCGCGCGTCGCGCCAGGAGCGCCGTGCGCCACCAACCGAGCCACGACGTCCGGGTCAAACCGAATTGCATCGCGCCTCGCTGAGCAGCGTGTCCACCCACGCGTTGGAGAACTCGCCGCGTTGTACCGCCGCCAGGTACTGCGCTTCACCGGCGCGGCGCGCCCGCAGCTGCTGCAACACGGTGTCCGCGGCCTCGAGCGGCACGATGACCACGCCGTTGCGGTCGCCGATCACGATATCGCCGGGATGCACCACGATGCCGCCGCACTGAATCGGATAGTTGATCTCGCCGGGCCCGCGGTGCAGCGGACCGATGGGCGTCACCCCGCGGGCGAACACGGGCACGCCCGTTTCGACGATCCCTTCGATGTCGCGGATCAATCCGTCGACCACGATGCCGGCGACGCCGCGGTGGCGCGCCTTGGTGGTGACGAGGTCGCCCAGCACGGCGTTCATCGGCGACGCTCCCGCGTCGACCACGATGACGTCGCCGGGCTGCACCAGATCGAGCGCTTTGTGCACCATCAGGTTGTCGCCCGGGAACACCTTCACCGTGCACGCGGGTCCGAGCAGCGAACGATCGGGATCGGTGTGCGAGCGGATCTCCGGGACCATGGTGTAGAGCCGGTTCATGATGTCCGAGATGTCGGGCGTCGGGAACGGCTCGAACCCGTGCAGCAGCGCCGGCTCGGGACGAATCTCGTTGCGCCGGATGCGAAATCCCGGACCGGGATTCATCTCCGCCGTTTTCGGCTTGGAGATCGGGGCGGCTGCAGCCGCGCTCGAATCGGCGGCCTGCGGATCGACTGCGGTGTGCGGCATCATGTTGGGAGCCCCATGGGTGATCGGTTCACCAGACGCGGAGACGGGAGAGCAGCTCGGGTTGCGACTTGAGGGCGAGCGACAGCAGGAGGGCGTCGGCCCAGAACTTCGCGGCCCAATTGGGATAGCGGAACGGATGGTAGAGGCCGTAGAACGGCTTCGAGCCGGCCAGCGCGCCGCGGATCGCCGGATTGGTGGAACGAATATTCTGGCTGTCGCACAGAAAGCGGAGGGCGGCGTCGGCCGCCGCGGACGCGCGTTCGTCGTGCCGCTCTGCCATGCGCAGCCACACGACGCACATCTGCGCCACTCCGGTGAGGCAGCTGCTCCGCGCTTCCGGCTTCCATCCGGGGCCGTACCAGCCGGCGAGCTTCCCTGCGAGCACGTGGTCGCCCAGTACTCGCGCCGCCCGCCGCGCCGTTGCCTCCGCCACGTCGTCCTGCAGAATCCACGCGGATTCGAGCAGCCCCTGAATGGCGTAGGCGATGGCGTGCAGCGAGGCCTTGGTGTAGAACGCCGGCCAATTGCGCGTCAGCAGGATCGCGGCCAGCGACGCGCCCAACCCGTACCCGTGGCCGTTGTCCTGCGGATCGAACGCGCAGTGCGAGAAAAACCCGGCGTCGTCGGCCCGCGTCACGGCCCAGCGGATGTTGGCTTCGCCGGCGCGCAGCAGGTCGGGATCCTGCGTCTCGTGGTGCAGCAGAAGCAACGGCCACGCCGTGCGCGTATTGTACGTGTGCGTCTTGCCGAGATAGTCCGACGCCCGCCATGCCCCGTCCCGGTCCTGCACCGACACCAACCACCGCCCCGCGCGATGGGCCGAGTCGAGGTAGCGCGACTCGCCGGTCACCTGATACATGCGGATCAGCCCGAACAGGATCTGGCCGGTGTTGAACACTGACGGACCGGAGGAGCGGCCCACGCGGTCGCCCGGGAACGCGCCGTCGGCGTACTGCAGTCCGAGCAGCCATTGCGCCATCGCGACGCTGCGCTCGTAACACCCTTCGTCGGCCAGCGCCTCCCACAGGTTCAGCATCGTCGGGATGATGTAGCCCGTGGTCTCGGGGTAGGAGGAATGCCAGCCGCGCGCCAGGCTGTACAGCGCCGACACCCCGCCGTCGCGCTGCGAGTCCTGCGCTTCCTTCAGCCAGTCGACCGTCGCGCTGAGGTGGTCCTGGAGACGCGGAATCTCGGACTCGAGTTGGATCATCGCGCACTCTCGTTGGCGGGTCCCGCGAGCCATCCCCAGACCCAGCGGCGCAGCCAGACGCGCGCCAGCAGGGCGAGGAACGCGGTGTTCGTGATCAGATAGCGCCTCCACATGCGGCGCGGCTCCTGAGCCAGCCGGAACAGCCACTCGAGGCCCGCGAGCTGCATCCACCCCGGGGCGCGGGGAATGATTCCCGCAAGCACGTCGAAGCTGCCCCCCACGCCGTGCACCACCGGCACCGCCATGTCGGCGAGGTAGTGCTTCACCCACAGCTCTTTCTTGGGCGTCCCGAAGGCGATGAACAGGATGTCGGCGTGCGCGTCGCGGATCTGCGACACGACCTGCCGCTCTTCGTCGCGCGCGAAGTAGCCGTGCTGCGCTCCGGCGATCCGGACGCCCGGGTAATCGCGCCGCACACGCGCCAAGACCTGATCGAGCACCCGGGGACTCGCCCCGAAAAAAAAGACGCGGTAGTGCTTCGCATCGGCCCGCTCGAGCAACCGGACCATCAGGTCGGTGCCGTTGACGCGGCCCGGCAGCGCATCGCCGAGCAGCTGGGACGCCCACACGATCGGCATGCCGTCGGCGCCGATCAGGTCGGCGGAGCGGACGCTCTGGTCGAGCTCCCGGTCGTCCCGCATCGAGACGAGCTTGGCGGCGTTGACGACGGCGATGTAATGCGGCCGCCGCGAGGCGATGAACTCTTCCGCCTCGCCCACGAATCCGTCGAGGTCGAGCTTGGTCACGGGGCAGCCCATCACGTTGGTCCATTCCATGGCGTTCCCTCAGTCAGGCCGGAACCGGGCGCGCAACACGTCCACCACCCGCTCCGCCGCGTGGCCGTCCCAGAGCGGCGGCACCGCGGCCGCCTTCCAGCGGCCGCACAGGATGGTCTCGAGGCACGCCTGCACGCGCTCCCGGTCGAGCCCCACGAGCTCGTTGGTGCCGAGCGTGACGGTGCTGGGGCGCTCGGTGTTCTCGCGCAGCGTGAGACACGGCACCCCGAGGAACGTCGTCTCCTCCTGCACGCCGCCCGAGTCGGTCAGCACGGCGGCGCTGTACGACATGAGCCGGAAGAACTCGAGGTACGGCAGCGGCGGCAGCAGGTAGACGACGCCGCGCTCGGGCTGGGCCGGCGGTGCGTCGATCTGGACGAGACGCGGGCGGGCTGCCTGGTGCGCGAGACGCGCCCGCGTGCGGGGATGGGTGACGAAGTACACCGGCGCCAGCGCGCTCGCCGCTTCGAGGATGTCGAGCACCCGCGCGAGGTGGTCGGCCGCGTCGACGTTCGCGGGGCGATGCACTGTGGCGAGCACGTAAGAACCCACCGCGTCCATCGGCTCGAGCGCGTCGCGGCACAGCACCAGCGAATCGATCATCGTATTGCCGACGAAATGCACCTGCTCCGCCACCACGCCTTCGCGCCGCAGGTTCGCGATGCCGCTCGCTTCGGTCGTAAACAGCAGCTGCGCGATCGAATCCGTGAGGATGCGATTGATCTCTTCCGGCATGCGGCGATCGAAGCTGCGCAGCCCGGCCTCGATGTGCGCCACCGGGATCTCGAGCTTCACCGCAGCCAGCGCGCAGGCGAGGGTCGAATTCACGTCGCCCGCGACGACCACCAGGTCCGGCTTGACGTCGAGGCACACCAGCTCGAAACGCTGCAGGACCGCCGCAGTCTGCGCGGCGTGCGTGCCGCTGCCGACCTCGAGCCGGAAATCGGGCTCCGGCATCGCCAGCTCGCGCAGGAACACGCCGCTCATGGATTCGTCGTAG
This sequence comes from Gemmatimonadales bacterium, assembly GCA_035262825.1. GTDB lineage: Bacteria > Gemmatimonadota > Gemmatimonadetes > Gemmatimonadales > GWC2-71-9 > DASTHG01. The sequence continues at coordinate 9,402 of DATFSB010000116.1, forward strand.
TGCTGGCCGGTGTGGACCAGCACGCTCGAGAATTGCGGCTCGCGCGCGAGCTGGCGCAGCACCGGCGCCATCTTCATGAAGTTGGGACGCGCGCCCACCACGCTCAGCACCGTGACGGGCCTCATGCGGACCGGGCCCGGGCGGTGGGGACGGCGGGCGCCGCGCCCGTCCAGGCATCGATCGCGTCGCGTAGCGTCCAGAAGACGACCCGCGCGCCCAGCCGGGCGCGGACCGCGGTGAGGATGCGCGCGATGTTGGCGGTGTTGTGCATGTCCTTGGTGTGTCCCGAAGCGACAACCGGGAGCACGACCTCATCGCGATGCCGCAGCCCGGCGGTCTCCGCGTCGTCGTAGATCCCTTCCAGCAACCGCACGAACACGGACGGGGGCAGCGCGTCGTAGTCGAGCTGCAACGCGCCATGCGACATCGCCTGCGCCAACCACCAGCTCACCGAGCTGCGGTGGCCGCCTTTGAACGGGCGCCGCCCGAACGGGTAGCGCCTGTCGCGCGTGCGCCGCTTCTCCGACAGCCACTGCCGGTCTTCTCGGGCGACGCGCACGCCGTGAAACAGTCCGTAGTAGAGCGCCGGAGAGATCACTTTCCGGAGGATCGGCATGTCGAGCGTGCGCCGCGCGTAGATCGGCAGCTCGAGCAGCCCGTCCGTCCCCGGCGCCGCGCGCCCGACGTCCTCGGGTGAGACGAACCAGGGCTGCACATACGAGGGCGCGTCGCGATAGTCGTAAAACGGCGGCTGGACGAGGCCCTTCGAGACCGAGCTGTCGCAGCGGAACCCGGCGGCGCGCAGCGCGGCGATGACGTGGCGTGAGGGCTGAATGCAGTAGCCGCCGGCGCGGAAGGCAACACAGGCGTACGCGGCGTCGACCGGCTGCAACAGGCGCTCGAGATACTGCTTGCCGCGCTGCAGCGTTTCACGCAGCACGTCCGGCGGCAGCGCGCCGGTCGCCCACCAGGCGAAGTCCACTTGCCACCGGCCGGCGTCGCTGCAGGTGGCGTGGAGCCATTGCGGATGGAGGTGCAGCTGCACGTCGGAGCGGCGCTTGACGGTTTCGCGCAGCATCGCTTCCCACGCAGTGGCGATCTCCCGCGCCCACGCGTTCCCCGCCGCAGCTTCGAGATGCGCCCACTGCTGGCCGACCTCGGCCATGACGGTGAGCCGCGCCCCGTGATCCTCCACCACGCGCAACAGCTGTTGTAGTGGCCGGTGCTGCAGGTCGAAATAGTCTCCCGACCCGTCGCCGAACACTTCCCAGTCGTTGGTCAGCACCAGACCCAATCGCATGCCACATCCGAGGTGTCGGCCACACTCGCTCAGCGGTGACCAGGCTGCCGCCCCGGCGCGAAACGTGCGAGCATTTGCTGCACCCTTGTCGAGCGCGCGCTCCTCACTCGCGCGCGCTCCCTCACTGCAGCAGTGCCACCGGGGGGTACTACAATCACGCTATGAGTTTCTACGAACGCTTCGCCTCGCGGTCACGAAACCGTATCGGGCTGTGGACGAAACGCTTTCAAGCACGGACGATCTTCCGTCTCGGCGCGGCCGAGTCAGATGGCCGACAGCTTGCGGTGCTCGAGCTCGGTCCCGGCGACGGATACATCGCGGAGTTGTGCCAGGCGGCGGGACACGACTACCTCGCGGTCGACGGGAGTGCGGCGGTTGTCCGGAACCTGACTCAGCGCGGGGTGCGGGTCATTGAGGCGCTCGTGCCGCCGTTGCCGGTCGACACCCGACCGTTAGACGTTTGTTACATGCTGCACGTCATAGAACATGTAAAGGACATCTATGCTGCGATCGCACTTGTCGGCGAGATTCGCGACCGGCTGCGACCGGGCGGTCGCCTCGTCATCGCGACTCCCGAGCTCCGGTACTGGAAACAGCACTTTTATGACAGCGACTACACCCACCACCTTCCGTTCACCAGACGGACGCTGCGCGAGCTGCTCGACAACGAGGGGTTCGACGTCAGGTACCAGTCGATCTACACGGGCCCGGTGTTCGGCTACCGCGGCCTCCCGATCTACTGGCTGACGCGGCTCCTGTACCCGCAATGGCTCGACGATCTCATCGGCCGCCACGCCCCGCGCGACATCCTGGCGCGCGGCTTCTGGACGCTGATTCCCAACCTCATCGTCGTCGCGACGAAACCCGCCGGGTGAGCGCCCACCGGCCCGGCGCCTGAGCGGTGTGCTCCATCGCCGGGATGCTGGGATGCGGGGATGCGGCCACACTGGCGCGCATGTCGGCGGTGCTGCGGCATCGCGGCCCCGACGCCACGGGCGCCGTGTGGTTCACCGAGCACCACGCCGGCTTCGCGCACAATCGCCTCGCCATCATCGATCTGTCCGACGCCGGCGCTCAGCCGATGAGCAGCCCCGACGGGCGCTACTGGATCGTGTTCAACGGCGAGATCTACAACTACCGCGAGCTGCGGCGCGAGCTCGAGAGACGCGGGCATGCGTTCCGTTCGACGAGCGACACCGAGGTGCTGCTCGCCGGCCTGATCGAGTGGGGCGACGCCTGCCTCGACAAGCTCGACGGCATGTTCGCCCTCGCCGCCATGGACCGGACCACTGGGCGCGTGCTGCTGGCGCGCGACCACCTCGGCATCAAGCCGCTGTATTACGCCGAGATCGCGGGCGGCCTGATCTTCGCCTCGGAGATCAAGGCGCTGCTGCAATGCTCCGGCATACGGGCGACGCGCGACGACGCGGCGCTGCGCAATCCTTCGTTCTTTCTCCTGTCTCCCGACACCGGCTTCGCGGGGATCAAGAAGCTGCCGCCGGCCCACGCCTTGAGCTTCACGAACGGGCGCGTGGCGGTGTGGCCGTACTGGTCGATCGAGCCGAGCGAAACGCTGACCCGCGAAGGGGAGGCGATCGAGGAGATCGGCGGGCTGATCGAAGAGGCCGTCCGTCGCCAGATGATCTCCGACCGCCCGATCGGGTCGTTCCTGAGCGGCGGGCTCGATTCGTCGCTGGTGAGCGCGCTGATGCGCCGCCATGCTGCCGGACCGATCGACGCCTTCACGATCACCTTCTCCGCGGGCGACCAGCGTTACGAGCGCGCCTCGGACGACGGGGTGTACGCGCGCCGGGTGGCGCGGCACTTCGGCTTCCGGCTGCACGAGTTCGAAGTCGAGCCGCGGCTCAACGAGCTGCTGCCGCTGCTCGTCTGGCACCTGGACGAGCCGCTCTCCGATCCGGCGATGATCAACACGTTTCTGATGTCGCGCGCCGCCCGCGAGCTCGGCATCGTGGTGCTGCTCAACGGCGTCGGCGGCGACGAGGTGTTCGGCGGCTACCGCAAGTACCTCGCCTGCCTGCGCGCGGGGCAGTATCAGCGGGCCGTCCCCCGTGCGGCGCGCCGGGCGCTGCAGGCGCTCGCCCGTCCGCTGCCCGTTGCTACCGCGAGCCGGGGTTTGTTGCTGGTGCGCTGGCTGAAGCGCTTTCTCAGCTACGCCGACCTTCCTGAAGCGGAGCGCTACCTCGCTTCGGATCTGTCGCTCACCGCCCGGCGCTACCGCGAGCTGTTCGACACCGATTACGAGCGCTCGCCCTTCTGGCTGCGGCAGCGCCCGACGCTCGCCGGCAACCACGTTTCGTATCTGACGCGCATGTGCCTCAACGATACCCGCGTCTTTCTGCCGGAGCACAACCTGACCTACAGCGACAAGGCGGCGATGGCCGCGAGCATCGAGACCCGCCCGCCGCTCGTGAGCAAGGACGTCGTGACCGCGATGTTCCGGGCCGCTCCCGGCCTGCGCATCCGGCGCGGCGTGCAGAAGTACCTGCTCAAGAAGATCGGCGAGCGCCACCTGCCGCACGCGGTGGTGCACCGGCCCAAAGCGTCGTTCAACAGCCCGCTGCGCGCGTGGATCCGCCGCGACCTGCGCGGCCTGGTGGACGACCTGTTGAGCGAGCGCCAGCTGCGTGAGCGCGGCCTGTACCAGCCGGCGATGGTGCGCCGCATGATCGACGAAGACCGCGCCGGGCGCGAGGACCACAGCATGTGGATCTGGACGATGCTCACCGTGGAAGTGTGGCACCGGACCTTTCTCGACCGCACGCCGGTCGGGCCGCTGACGCTGTGACGATGCGACAGCTCGCGCAATACCAGGACGGCCGCCTCGAGCTGCAGGCGGTGCCCGATCCGGTGCCGCCGCCGGGCGGCATCGTGGTGCGCACGACGCATTCGGTGATCAGCTCCGGCACGGAGAAGATGCAGGTCGAGCAGGCCCGCATGAGCCTGCTGCAAAAGGCGCGCGCCCGTCCCGACCAGGTGCGCAAAGTACTCGACACCGCGCGCACGCTGGGCTGGCGGGCCGCGCTCGAGAAGGTGAAGAACCGGCTCGAGTCTCCGACGCCCCTCGGCTACAGCGCCGCCGGCATTGTGGAGGCGGTCGACGCCGCCAACACGCGGTTCACGATCGGCGATCGCGTCGCCTGCGGCGGCGCCGAATGCGCGCATCACGCCGAGCGCATCGCCGTCCCCGACCTCCTCGCGACCCCGGTCCCCGACGCGGTGCCGCTCGAGGCTGCCGCGTATACGACGCTGTGCGCGATCGCCATGCAGGCGATGCGCCAGGCCGACGTGCCGCTCGGCTCTCAGGTGATGGTGCTTGGCCAGGGACTCGTGGGTCAGCTGGCGACGGCGATCCTCGCGGCGGCGGGAGTGCGCGTGCTGGGCGTCGACCTCGTGGCCCAGCGCCTCGCCGTCGCGCGGCAGATGGGCGCCGAGCGGACGGTCAACCCGCGCGACACGAACGTCGAAGACACGGTGCGTGAGTGGACCGCCGGTCACGGCGTCGACGCCGTGCTGCTCTGCGTGGGCGGGAAGTCTCCCGCGCCCGCCGAGCTCGCCGTTGCCTGCCTGCGCGACCGCGGGCGCCTCGTCATCGTCGGGATCTACGACGCGCAGCTCGAGTGGAAAACGTGCTACATGAAGGACATCGAAGTCCGCTATTCGCGCAGCTACGGACCGGGTCGGTACGACGCGGGCTACGAGTGGGGCGGCCGCGATTACCCGGTGGGCTACGTACGCTGGACCGAGAATCGCAACTTCGCGTCGTGTCTGTCGCTGATGGAGTCGGGACGCCTGAATCTCGCGCCGCTCACGACGCGCCGCGTGCGGTTCGACGATGCCCTGTCGGTGTACGCGGATCTCGTGTCCTCGACCAACGGCGACATCGGCGTCGTGCTGGAGTACGGGGTCGCGTCAGGTGACAGGGGTGAGGTGTCAGGTGTCCGGGAAGCTCCTGTGAAAACCCCGACCCCATCACCAGCCACCAGCCACATGTCACCAGTCACCGGTCTCGACGTCATCGGCGCCGGCAATTTCGCGCGCACGATGCTGCTGCCGCACCTGCAGGGCCGGATCCGCTTGGGCACGATCGTGAACCACACC
>DATFSB010000117.1:0-2332 GCA_035262825.1 Gemmatimonadales bacterium
GCCGCCGGCGCCGGAAGTGGTGCTGGATGCACCTGCGCATCTCCCCGATGCCTACGTTGCCGATCATACCTCGAAGCTGGAGGTCTACCGGCGACTGGCGCGCGTGGATCGGCCTGGCGAGATTCCGGCCATCCGCGAGGAGCTGCGCGATCGTTTCGGCCCGTTACCGGCTGAAGCCGAGCGCCTACTACTGGTGACCGAGCTGCGAGCCCTCGGCGCCCTGGCGGGGTTGGAAACAATCCTCGTGCGCGGCGACGAAGCGCGGCTCACATTTCGCCGGGACGCCCACCCCCGGATGACGGGGCTTACCGCGGCGCTCGACGCGGTGCAGTTCGCCGCCGACGTGCGCCGGTCCATTCCGCTCTCATTGCGGCTGCGCCGCCTGGGGGGAGAAGCGATCGGCCCCGGCCTCGTGCGGGCGCTCACGGCCGTTGCTCGAGACCTTTGAGGAGACAGGAGTCAGACTCATGCGTCGTGCCGGGCTGATCGTGCTGGGTCTCTTGGTGTCGGGGTGCAGGGTGCTGCAGGACGCGTTTTCCGCGTCCCCGACCTCGGCGGCCGAAGCCGCCGGTCAGCCGCTCACGGTGGAGCGCCTCGCCGACCTCGCGTCCCGCGTGAAGGGGATGCCGCTGGCAAGCCCGAACCTGACGCAGCTCGCGGGTGCGTACCTGAATTACACGCTGTTCGCGATGTCGCTGGCAAAAGGGCGGACGCTGGAGGACAGCGCGACGGTGTCGCGCGTGATGTGGCCGCTCGTGTCGCAGCTCAAATTCGAGCACTACTCCGAGAAACGAAACGGCGGCCAGCCGCTGTCGGCCGGCCAGGTCGACTCCACCTACAACGCGGGCGACGTGCGGGCGTTTCAGCACATCCTGATCATGGTCCCGCCGAACTCGGCGCCTCGGGTGGTGCAGCAAAAGCAGAATCAGGCGAACACGGTGTGGCGCTCCCTGGCGAGCAACGGCGGCAGCAATTTCGCCGCCATCGCCAAACGGACGTCCGAAGATCCGGTGTCGAAGCCGAGCGGCGGCTATCTCGATGTGGGCGCGCGCGGGCGGTTCGTGTCCCAGTTCGAGGATGCCGCGTGGCAGCTGCCGCCGGACTCGATGTCGGGGGTCGTGCGGTCGAGCTACGGGTTTCACATCATCCGGCGCCCGCCGCTGGCGGAAATCCGCGACACGTTCGCCGCCGGCGTCGAGCACCTGGCGGCGACCCGCGGCGATTCCACGTACTTCGCCACGCTGGCGCGGAACCACAAGATCGCGGTCGTCAGCGGAGCGGGGGAAGCGGTCCGCAGCGCCTTCGAGGACCTGGACGCGGCGGGCCGCAGCGCCAAGACGCTGGCCACCTACAGCGGCGGCAAGTTCACGATGAAAGATTTCGTGCGCTGGCTGTTCGCGATCGATCCGCGCTACGCGCAGATGATGGCCACGGCGAACGATTCACAGGTCGACCTGCTGCTGCATCAGCTGGTGCAACGGTCGATGGCGCTGCACGAGGCAGACTCGAGCGGCGCGCAGCCGACCGACTCCGAATGGGCGGAAATTCGCCAGCAGTACGATTCGACGCTCGCGGTCCTCGAGCGTTCGCTGAATCTGACCCCGGCGATGATCCACGACTCCGCCACCACGGAGGACGGCCGTGCCCGTCTCGCCATGGCCCGGGTGAACGACTATTTCGATCGTGCCGTTGCAGGACAGGCGCAATTCCTGCCGATCCCGCCGCTCCTGGCGCAGGTGCTGCGCGACCAGGGGAATTGGTCGATCGACGCGACCGCAGTGCAGCGCGCGGTCGAGCGCGCCACGGCGCTGCGGGCGAGCGCGGACTCGCTGAGCCCCGCGGGTCGCGGCGCGCAGCTGCAGCCGGCGCCCGGACCGCCGCCCGTGACCCAGCCGGATTCGAGCAAGCGTCCCGTGCGCCGGCCGGTGCAATGAGCCGGCGCCGGCTCGGGACAGCCGTGGTCGTCGCCGTGGCGGCCCTCGGGCGGGGGGCCGCGGCGCAGACCCCATCTCTGGTGGACCGGATCGTGGCCGTCGTCGGCACGCAGCCGATTCTGGCGTCGCAGCTCGATGAGGAGATCGCTTCCGCGCAGGCGCAGGGACAGCAGATGCCGGCCGATTCCACGGGCCGGGCGGCGGTGCGGCGGCGCATCCTCAACAACCTCGTCGAGACCGAGCTGCTGGTGCAGCAAGCGGAGCGCGACACGAGCGTCAAGGTGACGGAGCAGGAGGTGCAGGAAGCGGTCGAGCAGACGGTGCGCAATGTCCGCAACCGCTTCGCGTCGGAGCAGGAGTTCCAGAGCCAGCTCAAGCTGGCGGCGTTCGGCGGCATC
>DATFSB010000118.1:0-2012 GCA_035262825.1 Gemmatimonadales bacterium
GACAGACCGATGAATACAAGGCGTTGAAGCGCGCCAGCGATGCGCTGCGCGATGACGCCGATTGCCAGCGGCTCCTCGCCGAGATGGAAAAAATCGCGGGCGAGATCGAAAAGTCGGCCCGTGCCGGGAAAGAGCCCACTCAGGAACAGGCGGAGCGACACGACAAGACCGTTCAAAGCATCCAGGTAAACCCGGTGTACCAGCAGATGGCCGTCGCCCAGGCGAACTTCGAGAAGCTGATGGCCAAGGTGAACGCCCGCATCTATGAGGGCATCCAGAAGGGCGCCGCGAGTCCCATCATCACCCTCGGATGACGGCAGCGGGCGGGACGTTCATCGTGCTGGAGGGGCCGGAAGGAGCGGGGAAATCGACGCTCGTCCGGGCTCTCGGGACGCGGCTCCTGGCGGAGGGGTTCCAGGTTCTGTCGGTACGAGAACCGGGGGGGACCCCTGTGGCCGAGGCGGCCCGGAAGGTCGCCTTGAAATCCAGACATGAAATGTCCGCCCCGGCGGAGTTATTCTTGATATTGGCCGCCCGCGCAGACCTGGTGGAGCGGGTGATCCGGCCGGCGCTCGAGGCCGGCCAGGTGGTGCTCGCGGACCGGTTCGACCTGTCGACCAAGGCGTATCAGGTGGCGGGCCGCGGGCTGCCGGCGGACGACGTCGATGCCGCCCTGCGCCTGGCGACCGGTGGCCTGGTGCCCGATCTCACGCTGGTGCTCGACCTGCCGGTGGAGCTGGGCCGGGATCGGCAACGGCGGGCACGAAAAGTGAAGGACCGTTTCGAGCGGGAGGATGATGCCTTCCACGAGCGGGTGCGCGCGGCGTATGCCGCGGCCAGCGGCCCCGGCGTGGTGCATATCGATGCAACGCCGTCGAAACCCATGGTGCTGGAAGCCGCCTGGCGCGAGTTGGCGGCGGTGACGGCGCTTTCAACCCGAGGTAGCTCATGAATCGCAAATGGCTGCTCGTTTTGGCGATGTCCGGCTTGGCGCTCGTGACGGGGGCGTGGCTGCTGCAGCGTGACACCGGACCACAGGGGACCGTGTACCAGCAGGCGCGGCTGTTCGACGACGTGCTGTCGCGGGTCGCGGACTTCTACGTGGACTCGATCGATGAGCGCAAGCTCTACCAAATGGCGATCGACGGCTTCCTCGATCAGCTGCACGATCCGTATTCCATATATCTCAAGCCGGACGATTTCCACGCGCTGAATGAGCAGACCAGCGGCGACTACGGCGGTCTGGGCCTGCAGATCGACGTGCGCAACGGCTGGATCACCGTCATCGCGCCGCTCCCCGATACCCCCGCCGAGCGCGCCGGCGTCCAGACCGGCGATGAAATCATCTCGGTCGACGGACGCCCTTCGGAAGGGTGGAAGCAGGACGAGGCGGTAAAGCAGCTGCGCGGCACGCCCGGAACAAGCGCCGAGTTGAAGATTCGCCGCATCGGGGTCAACGACCCGATCACCTTCAAGCTCACGCGGGCGAAGATCCACGTGCGCTCGGTGCAAATCGCCATGATGCTGGACGACAAGGTGGGCTACGTGTCGCTCAGCCCGGTGAGCCAGACGTCGGCGGACGAAGTCCGTATCGCAGTCGACAGCCTCATCGGCAAGGGGATGAAGTCACTGATCTTCGATCTGCGCAACAATCCGGGCGGGCTGTTGAATCAGGGGATCGGGGTGAGCGATCTCTTTCTCGATCAGGGGCAGGAAGTCGTGGCGACGCGGGGACGCGCGCCCGATGCCACGCACACCTATCGCGACGATCGCCAGCAGAAATGGCCCAAGCTGCCGATCGTGACGCTCGTGAACGGCGGCACCGCCAGCGCGGCCGAGATCATCGCGGGCGCATTGCAGGATCACGACCGCGCGCTCGTGGTCGGCACGCCGACCTTCGGCAAGGGTCTCGTGCAGTCGCTCTACGTGCTGTCGCCCGAAACGGCGTTGAAGCTCACGACGGCGCGCTGGTACACGCCGAGCGGACGTACCATTCAGCGCGTCAGCAAGAA
>DATFSB010000119.1:0-9515 GCA_035262825.1 Gemmatimonadales bacterium
CGACAACCGCTGCCCCTGCTCGAGCAGGCATGCCCGGAACCCGAGCACGAGGTACTCGCCGATGTAGGCCCGCAGCCAGTTGGTCGCGATGGCGAGAACCTGCGACAGCAGCGTGACGGCGATGAGCAGACCGATGGCGAGGGCGAGTCCGGCGGCTGGCGACTGTCCGGCGGCCGGAACCCACACGGCGAGCAGGTGCGGCAGGGGCCGCGACCCCAGGACGCTGTCAACCACCAGCTTCAACGGCAGCGGTGCGAGCAGTGCGACGGGCGTGGCCAGGAGACTCAGCCCGAACAACACCCCCAGATGCGGCCAGTACGGCCGCGCCTGCCGCAGCAACCGTCGGTAGAGGGTGAAATCGTCGGCGGTCCGCTGCCGCATCAGTCGTCCCCGGCCTGCGGCACCGCGTGCCGAATGTCACCGGCGGCACGCACGCAGTCGATCGATTCGTGCCACGCGCACCACAGGGCTGCGGCGCCGAAGACGGCGGCCGGAATCCAGGCCGTGGTCTCGATCGCGGCGATCGCGACACCGGCGAGCCCCGCCGTGAGCGCGACTCCCGCGGTGCTGGGCTTGAGCCACCAGCGCACGCGCACCAGCTGCATGCCGCGGCCGTGCTCCTCGACCGCCATCAAGAGACGCGCGCCGCCCAGCAGGCCGCCGCGGACCTCCAAATCGAAGCGCTCGAATTCATCGCCCTTGCGCGTCGCCGCGCCGGCGACGCGCAGCGCCCGCTCGATGCGGCTGAGACGCTCGGCGGGGTCACGCCACTGCTCGCACCACAGCGCCACCGAGCCCCACCGGCCCCAGCGAGCCGGGCGGGACGCCGTGGGCCGACTCAAACGGCCATACAGACGGGCGAGCGGATGCAGCATGTGAAGCAACGCGGTCAGGGCGCGCTGCCGGATGCGGCGGCGGACGAGGGACCGGGGGAACGCGATGCGCGCGGCCACGCCGGCGCGCAGCAGGAGCGGCAGCGTCGCGAGCGCGAGCAGCGGAATGGCGAGCAGCAACGGCGCCCACCGGATGCCGAGGCCGGCCAAGATCATCAGCGCGAAGATCGGGAGATACCATTCCGGCGCGAGCGCCATCGCGCCGAGCCACGTCGGGGTCGGAGCGTACAGCCGCTGGAACGGCGCGAATCCCCAGATGCCGTGGTAGATGCGGGCGACGCGCCACGGCGCCGCGGGCAGCGACGCCATTCCATAGAGACGGCCCGCCCACGCGATCTGTCCCGTCGCGGTGTACTTCTCCGGCCACTTCCGCTCCAGCAGTCCCTCCGCCCGCCCGTACCCGACCTGCTGCTTCCAGTAGGCGCGCACCGAATTGCGGCGGTGATGCCAGACGACGGCGGCCGGGCTGAAGCCAAGCGTGCCGCCGCGCTCGCGCAGCGACCAGCAGATGTCCACGTCGTCGCCGGCGACACGGAAGCGCGGATCGAAGCCTCCGACCGCTTCCAGGGCCGCGCGCCGGAACGCCATGTTGCAGCCGGGGATGTGCTCCGCTTCGCGATCGGTGAGCATGACGTGCGTCGGATTACCCGGCGCCAGTGCGACGCACTTGGCGATCTTGCCGTCGCCCGGTGGCGCGATGTTCGGGCCGCCGACGCCGACGTGGGTGCTGCGCAGGAAGGTGGCGACGAGGTGCGTGAGCCAGTCGGGGTCGGGGTAGGCGTCGTCGTCCAGGTAGGCGACGATCTCTCCCGTCGCGGCCTGCCAGCCGGTGTTGCGCGCCGCCGAGAGTCCGCGGTTCTCCGTACTGATGAGGCGGACGTCGTACTCGCCGACGATCGCCGGCGTCTGATCCTTCGAGCCGTCGTTGACGACGATGACCTCGAGGTCTGGATAGCGGAGCCGGCGCACTCCTTCCATGCAATCGCGGATCGTACGCTGGCCGTTGTAGGTGCAGACGACCACTGAGATGCGCGGCCAGCGGATGTCGGCCGAAAACGGTGTGTCGCCGTACGCGGCCTGCACCGCGGCGAGCGCGGGTTTGGCGCCGCGCTCGCGATCGGTGAGTCCGAACTTCCAGTCGAACACGTCCTCGCCGGCGCGGTACCACTCATCGGTCCAGGAGTACACGTAGAGCCCGGCGCATCCCTCGGCGAAGCTGGTGCGGATCTGCCAGTCGAGAGTGCGCGCCTGGGCGGCGTCGCCATTGCGGAGGCTGTCGAGCCCGACCTCCGTGAGCACGAGCGGCCGCTCCCCCGCGATGTGCTGCAGCCGGGCGAGGTACGCCGCGAGCGGCGCTCGCGCCTCGAGGAAGACGTTGAAGCTCGTGAAGTCCAGGAAGGGAAGGTCGAGGTACTCGGTCGACGGATAGTTCACGTACGTCACGAGCGCCTCGCCGTCCTCGGCGCGCACGGCGTGGAAGAGGCGCTCGAGGAACCGCTCGACCTCGCGGCGGCCGTGCCAGCGCGCGCTCGACGCGGGAATCTCGTTCCCGATAGCGTAGGCCAGCACCGCCGGGTGGCCGGCGCACGCCGCCACGCCGGCGCGCACGACGCGCGCGGTATCGGGAGCGCCCTTGCGATCGGTGAGGTAGCCGATGTGCCGTTCCACCGGGATGCCGACGAGCAGGCGCAGTCCGTGGCGCGCGGCGGCGTCGAGCATCCAGGGCGGCGGCACCGTGTAAGTGCGGCAGGAGTTGATGCCGTGCGCCGCCATCAGGGCGAAGTCGCGCTCTACCACTTCGGGCGCCGGGAACTCGGCGCCATCCGCCTGAGGGCGGAAGGTCCCGTACGTCACGCCGCGAACGTGGAATTTTTCGTCGCCGACGAAGAGGAATTTCCCGCGCGCCGCGGGCCGCAGCTTCGGGTCGAGTTTGGGGAGAGGTGAAGCAAGCTCCCGGCGGCGTTCGGAGACGAACGGCAGGTCGCCTTCACCAAGGGTGAGGGCGCGATTCGAAGCGACGTTGCTTGGCTCGATGTTCAAGCGTTGCCCTCCGGCAACCGCCGTACTGTGGCATGGACACCACACCCCTGCGATACACGGCGAGTGCGTGCGTGCAACTGCAGGGGTGAAGCGAGCATCAGGCGGGGCGCGTTGGGGTCGGCAGCGTCGTGCACCGTCTCTGGTCAGCGCTATCGCAAGAAACAGACCGATTGCGGGGATTGCGCACTGCGGAAGTTCAGCCTCTAAGGCGCGTTACTCAACCGGACTTTCGCATCTCCTGCGACTCGGGGATAGGGCGCGCGCTGATTGCATAGGTTGGGCAGTGGCGGATGAATCCGCCGCCGGCGGGGGACCATTCCTGCTCCGGTTGTGTCACGACCGCTTTGCCGCTCGAGTCGAGCACGAACAGACCGGGCGGCCCCTGGAACAGGCAGGCGCCGCAGCCGATGCAGCGGTCACGCTCCACGTGGACGATCACGCGGCGCCGCGGGTACACGCCGTCGACGCCCCGCGCGGGCCAGGTGGCGGCGCGGTCGAGCGCGTCGATCGTGGCGCGGTAGCCCTCTTCGACGACCTCGCGCAGGCTGTCGAACGAAAACATCGACACGTGCTCGACGCGCGGATGGATGTAGTAGACGGGCGGTGTCGTCCAATGACGCAGGCGCAGCTCGAGCAGCGATTGCATCGCGATCTCCGTGGCCCGGCCGAAGACCGACGCGAACCCTTCGTCCTGGGTGTCTTCGCGCAGCGTGCTCGAGGCCGACACGTCGACCGCGAAAATCAGCTCGCCGTCGAGCGCGCGGGCCGCCGCGATCGGGAGGTTGTCCATCGTCGCGCCGTCGACGAAGTAGCGGCCGCGGATATCGTGCGGCGGCAGGTAGCCGGGGAGCGCGCATGAGGCGAACACCGCGTCGCACACCGGAATGTCGTCCAGCCCCGGCAATCCCCACAGCACCTGCATGCCGGAGTTGATGTCGACGGTATTCATGATCACCGGGATGTCGAGCTCCTGAAACGTCGCCCGGCCGACGAGGCGCTGAATCAGCAGGGCGAGCGGCTCACGGCGAAACAGCGCGGGGGAGCGCATGCGCTTGAGGGCCATATCGGCATGCGCGATCTGAAAGACGTCTTTGCGCTTCAGGTTGATGGCGATGTCTTTCAGCTCGGGGATGCTTTTCCCCGACGACCACGCCGCCCCCACCAGCGAGCCGACGCTGCACCCCACGATGTGGGCGGGCTTCAGGCCGCGCTCCAGCAGCGCCTCGAGCACGCCGACGTGCGCGAGTCCTTTCATGCCGCCGCCCCCGAGAACGAGGGTAAAGCGTGTGCCGGGTCTCACTGCCAGTTTCCGCTTGATTTGGGGCTCGAGTCCCGAGTAACGTAGTCACGTCCCCCATGCAAGCGCCACGCCACTGGCGGCGTTTCTCCCGCGACCGTTGGGCGCTGATCGGCCTCGGCATTGTGACGTCACTCACGGTGCTGGCGCTGGCCGCGCCATGGATCGCGCCCGCCGATCCGCTCCGCGGATCGCTCGTCAACAGCCTGCGGGCACCGTCGCGGGAGTTCTGGCTGGGCACCGATGTTCAGGGGCGGGACCTCCTCGCCCGGCTGCTGTTCGGCGCCCGGCTCTCGCTGGCGGTCGGACTGGTGAGCCAGACCGTGGCTTCCCTGATCGGCATCGCTCTGGGCCTCGTGGCCGGCTATTACGGTCGCTGGGTCGACGGGGCCTTGATGCGCCTCGCCGATGTGACGCTGGCCTTTCCGTCTTTGCTGCTCCTGATCGCGATCGCGGCGGCGGTGAATCCGTCTCTGCCGGTTGTATTCGTCGTGATCGGCCTCGTGGGATGGGCGGGAATGGCCCGCCTGGTGCGCGGAGAGGTGCTGACGCTGCGGGTGCGGGAATACGTGCAGGCGGCGCGCGCCCTGGGCGCGAGCGACACCCGAATCGTGTGGCGGCACCTGTTGCCGGGAGTGATGGCGCCGGTGATCGTGGCCGCGACGCTCGGAGTCGGGGGCGCCATCATGGCCGAGGCGGCGCTGTCCTTCGTGGGACTCGGGGCCCGGCCGCCGACGCCGTCGTGGGGGGCGATGGTGGCCGACGGCCGCGACCTGCTGCGCGTCGCCCCGTGGGTGAGCCTCATGCCGGGGCTCGCGATCGGGCTCACGGTGCTGGGGGTGAATCTAGTAGGGGACGGGCTGCGCGATGCCCTGGAGGTGCGGCCCGCATGACGCACCTGGCCGTCCACCCCGCCGCGGTACGGGCGCTGCGCGAGTCGCTCAAGCACTTGCGCGCCAGTGAATTTCCGTGGACGGCCGACACCGTCTACCTCAACAACGCCTCGATCGGACCGATCCCGGAGCGCACGCGCGGTATCCTCGACGCCTTCAACGCCAAGCGCACCGCGCCCCACCTGCTCCCCGACCGCGATCTGCAGGCGGGATTGCAGGCGGCGCGCGACGTCGCAGCGCGGCTCATCAACGCCGATACCGGGGAGATCGCCCTCGCCACCAACACCGGCTACGGGTTGAACCTCGCCGCGCAGGCGCTGCCGCTCGCGGCCGGAGAGCGCGTCATTGTCAGCGACAAGGAATTTCCGGCGAACGTCTACCCCTGGCTGATGCTGCGCAAGCGGGGGATCGACGTGACGCTGGCGCCGTGCACGCCGGAAGGGTGGCCCGACGAGGAGTTTCTGCTCTCCGCGCTGCGCGATCCCCGAGTGAAAGTGCTCGCCGTGTCGTTCGTGCAGTTCTCCAACGGGTATCGCGCCGATCTGAAGAAGCTCTCGGCCGCCGCGCGCGCCAATGGGACGTATCTCGTCGTGGACGGGATCCAGGGAATCGGCAACTCGGTGCTCGACGTGCGCGAGACGCCGGTCGACATCCTGGCGTGCGGCGGGCAGAAGTGGCTGTTGTCGCCGTGGGGGTCGGGGTTCGTGTACGTGCGGAAGGAATTGATTGCCGAGCTCGAGCCGGCGATGCCGGGGTGGATGGCGTTCGAGGGGACCGACGACTTCTCGCGGCTCACCGAATACAATCCCAACTTCCGCGCCGATGCCCGTCGCTTCGAGATGATCACGCTGCCGTTCCAGGACTTCTACGGGTTTACCCAGTCGGTCGAGCTGCTGCTCGAGGTCGGGATCGCGGGGATCGCCGAGGTGACGCGCAGCCTGCACGAGCCGCTGCTGCGCTGGGCCGACGCCACGGGCGTCCGCGTCGTGTCGCCGCGCGAGGACCGCCACCGCTCCGCGATTATCTGCCTCGCGCCGCCGCGGGCGGTCGAGGCCTACCACGCCATCAAGCGCGCGCACGTCGTCTGCTCGCTGCGCGAAGGGGCGATCCGGCTGTCGCCGCACTTCTATAATACGGCGGAGGAGATGGAGCGGGTGATCGAGGTGCTGGAGGGAGTCGCCTAGGCGGGTCCCACCCTGAGCAGGGCGTAGTCCTTCTTTCCCTTTCGCAACAGCACGTTTCCCCCGGCGAGCCAATCGCCGTCGGTCAGAGCCCGGTCGGCGGTCTCGCGCTGCTGGTTCACGTAGATCCCACCCTGCTCGAGCTGGCGGCGCGCCTCGCTCTTCGATTTCACGAGGCCGGAGGCAACGACGGCGTCGATCAAACCGCTACCCTTGGCGACGGTTGCGCACGCAATCTCAGACGCCAGGACGTCGAACGCTCCCGCCTGCGCGCGCTGAGGATCCCACTCACTGAAGAGGATGGCTGCGGCCGCGCTCACCGATTCCAGCGCATTCTTCCCGTGCACCCGTTCCGTGAGCTCGTTGGCGAGCTTGTATTGGGCCTCGCGCTGCGCCGGGTTCTGTGCATGCGTGGCAAGCAGCGCGTCGATTCCCTCCGGGCCGTCTTTCGGTCGCAGTGAGAACAGCTTCAGGTAGGTGCCGACGTCACGATCGTCGGCATTGACCCAGAACTGGTGGAACTTGTATGGGGACGTCATCTCGGCATCGAGATAGACGGCCCCGGCTTCCGATTTTCCAAACTTCGCCCCCGACGGCATCGTGATGAGCGGCGCCACCAATCCGTGCACGTCCGCGGCGCGCGCGCGGCGCACCAGATCGACACCGGCGGTGATGTTGCCCCACTGATCGGAGCCCCCGACCTGCAGCGTGCATTGCTCGCGATCGAACAGCTGCAGGTAGTCGTAGGCCTGGAGCAGCATGTAGCTGAATTCGGTGAAGGACAGCCCGGCCTCGAGCCGCGCCTTCACCGATTCCTTCTGCAACATGATGTTGATCGTGAAGTGCTTGCCGACGGTGCGCAGGAACTCGATGAGGCGCTCCGGCACCAGTCAGTCGGCGTTGTCCGCGAGGATTGCCCGGCCGGGCGAGAAGTCGAGGAACCGCGCCATCTGGGTGCGGACCCGCGCGACGTTGACCTGCAGCTCCTCGAGCGGCAGCAGCGGCCGCTCCGATCGTTTCCCCGACGGATCGCCGATGAGTCCGGTGCCGCCCCCCATCAGCACGATGGGACGGTGTCCCGCGCGCTGCAGGTGCTCCAGCAGCATCAACGGAACGAGATTGCCGAGCTGCAGGCTCGGTGCGGTGGGATCGAAGCCGCAGTAGGCGGTGACGGGGCGCCGGCGCTCGAGGTGCTCCTCGAGTCCCGGCGTCGCCGCGTGGAGGAGGCCGCGCCACTTGAGCTCCGCTAGCATTCCCGGCATGGCCGCGAATCGTAAGAGCGGCCACCGGCGCTGGCAAGCGCCTGATCGGCTTACTAGGTTGTTAGAACGATGGACTTCGGGATCCTGAAACCGCGTTTGTCATGGGACACCGTGCTCTCCCGCCGGGGCATGATCGGCGCCGCCGTGCTGGCGTCGATGGTCGGCGTCGGATTCACCTGGGGATCGTGGTCGCGGGTCTGCGCCGCCGAACGCTGTCCCAGCATCGCACGGCTGGTCGGCACCGGGTCGATTCCCCAGCAGACCTCGAAGATCTACGCCGCCGATGGCCGCCTCATCACCGAGCTCGGCCTCGAGCGGCGCACCGTCTTGCCGCTGCGCGAGATCCCGCCCTGGGTGCGTGCCGCATTCATCGCCACCGAAGACAAACGGTTCTACCAGCATCACGGCATCGACTACTGGCGCATCATCGGGTCGCTCAAGGCGAACCTCACGTCGCTGTCGTATGCGCAGGGCTTCTCGACGATCACGATGCAGCTGGCGCGCAACATCTTCCCCGATCAGATCAAGCGCGAGAAGAGCCTGCCGCGCAAGCTGAAAGAAGCCCGCGTCGCGCTCGAGATCGAGCACAACTTCCCCAAGGACACGATCCTGCAGATGTACCTGAACCAGATCGACCTGGGGGGTGGGGCGCATGGGGTGGAAGCGGCGGCGCAGATCTACTTCGGCAAGTCGGCGCGCGACCTGAACGTCGCCGAGGCGGCGACGCTGGCCGCGATTCCGAAGGCGCCTTCCTTCTATAATCCGCGGCTGCACCCCGACCGCTCGGTGCGGCGCCGCAATGTCGTGCTCGGCCTGATGGAGTCGCAGGGCTTCATCTCGGCGGACGAATCCGAACGCTGGCGCTCCTACCCGCTGGTGCTCACGACCAATCGCACCAATTACGGGGACGTCGCTCCCTATTTCGTGGAGTGGCTGCGCACGCAGTTCCTCGAGCCGCGCTACGGTCGCGCGCTCTACGAGAAGGGGCTGCGCATCTACACCACGCTCGACCTCGACATGCAGGATGCGGCGGAGCGGGCGCTGTCGGCGCAGCTCGACGCGATCGAGGCAGGTGTCTATACCAACGGCAAGTGGGACAAACCGACATACCGCGACTACCTCGAATCGTCGCGGGCCGGGGAAGGGGAGGAAAGCAGCGGGTTCACCAAGTATCTCCAGGGCGCGCTGCTCGCGATCGATGCCAGGACCGGTTACATCCGCGCCATGATCGGCGGGCGCGATTTCTCCGACTCGAAGTTCAATCGCGTCACGCAGGCATACCGGCAACCTGGATCCACTTTTAAGCCGATCGTCTACTCGGCGGCGGTGGAGGCGGGGCATCCCGTGACGGAGATCCTCCAGGACACCCCGCTCGATCACCCCGTGATGCAACCCGACAGCTCGGAATGGGATCCGAAGGATTACGATCTCACGACGCTCGGGCCCATTCCGATGCGTAAATCACTATTTCTGTCGCGCAACTTGTCGACGATCAAGCTCGGCATGTCGATCGGGGAGCAAACCGTGATCGGCGAAGCGCGGCGGTTCGGTATCACGACACCTATTCCCCCCGTGCCGGCGATTCACATCGGTGCGCAGAGTGTCTTTCCCATCGAGCTGATCTCGGCCTACACGACCTTTGCGAACCTCGGTACGCGGGTGCAGCCGATCGGCATCATCCGCGTGGAAGATCAGAGCGGCAACATTCTGTGGCAGCCGGCGGTCCAGAAGGAAAATGTGATGGATCCGCAGCACGCCTGGCTGATGACCGACATGTTGAAGGACGTGGTCCGCCAGGGCACCGCCCACGCCGCGGTGTGGGGAGCGGGCTTCCAGCTTCCCGCCGGGGGCAAGACCGGCACGACCGACGACTACACCGACGCCTGGTTCGTGGGCTTCACCTCGGAGATCGTCGCGGGGATCTGGGTCGGCTACGACATCCAGCAGCG
>DATFSB010000120.1:0-4783 GCA_035262825.1 Gemmatimonadales bacterium
CGTGGGCGCCTGGAACGGCAACTCTCCCGTGAGCATCTGGTAGCTCAAGACGCCGAGACTATAGAGATCGGACCGCCCGTCGATTTCGCGGTCGCCCGCCGCCTGCTCGGGACTCATGTAGTGCGGCGTCCCGATGGCGACGCCCGTTCCGGTGAGCCCGCCGCTGCTCGACGATGAGAGCGCCTTCGCGATCCCGAAATCCGTGACCATGACGCGTCCCCGGCTGCCCTCGAGCATGATGTTGTCGGGTTTGACGTCGCGATGAATGATGCCGAGTGAATGGGCGGCGCCCAGTGCATCGGCGGTCTCCATCATGATGCGGCGCGCCTCTTCCGCCGGCAGCCGGGTGCGGCGCTTCAACCGCGCCGACAGGGGCTCGCCGTCGATGAACGCCATGACGAAATAGACGAGGCCCTCGGGTCCCTCACCGACGGTGTGGATGGGTACGATGTGCGGATGGGTCAGGCGCGCCGCGGTCTCAGCCTCCCGCAGGAAGCGCAGCCGGACTTCTTCACGAAAGGCGAGATCGGGCGGCAGCACCTTGATGGCGACCTGCCGTTTCAGCCGCTCGTCCTTCGCCTGGAACACGACACCCATCCCGCCACGCCCGATCTCACCTTCGAGCGTGTAGGAGCCCCCCAAGGCTTCGCCTAGCCGGCCGGCGAGGGATCGATCGGGCCCGGTCATTTCAGATCGAAGCGCATGTCGGCCCTAGATTAGCCGCCTTGGGAAACCCATGCAACCAGTCGAAAGTCAGCGACTTAGCGGTCTCGTGCCAACCTGACGCGACCGACACTGACACCCCAGCGGATTTGTCAGAGCATGCCCAATTGGCGGCCCGGATACGGAACGATCCCTCACAACACCGTGTTTGAAGGGTGGCATGGCCGATGCGTTGCGACGCTCGGGCGTTGACCACTTTTTCCGTTTGGAGTGATGAGAACATGACTGAACGTCTGACACTGCCCGTGCTGCCGTTGCGGGAGGTCGTCCTGTTTCCGGGTGTTACCACCGTCATCGGTGCCGGACGCCCGGGGACGCTGCGCGCCATCGAAGCCGCTACGAAGTCCGAGGGGCGGTTGATCTTTGCAGTCTCACAACGCGAAAACGTCGATCAGGTCACCCCGGGTGTGCTGTACACCATGGGGACCATTGCGCGCGTCGGGCAGGTGCAGCGCGGCTTGAACGGCGTGCAGATCCTGCTGCACGGTGAGCGCAGGGCTACTGCGGTGCACTACACCGAGACGGAGGGCTACCTGCACGCGGTCGTGCGCGACGCTCCCGATCTGCCCCCGCTGAACGAGCGCGATGCAGCGTTCGTGGCGCTGTACCGGGAGGTGCGCGAGCGCGCCGCGGAGCTCGGTCAAAAGACGGGGTTGCCCGATGAGGTCGTGAAGCAGGTTCTAGAAGGCGTCACCGACGCCGGCCGTCTCGCCGACCTCGTGGCGGGGCACGTCGAGATGAAGCCGGCCGAGCGGCAGGGGTTGCTCGAGACGCTGGCGGTCGAGGAGCGGTTGCGCCGCGTACTGGTTGCGACACAGCGCCAGATCGGCGTGCTCGAGGCGCAGGAGGACGTCAAGTCGCAGGTGCAGGAGGAGCTGGGCGAGCGCCAACGCGAGATGTTCCTGCGCGAGCAGCTGAAAGCGATCCGCAAAGAGCTGGGCGAAGAAGACGAGGCGAACGAGAGCGACGATCTCAAGAAGCGCCTCGAGGCGCTCGACCTGCCGGAGGCCGCCCGCAAGGAAGTCGATCGCGAGCTGTCGCGCCTCGAGCGCACCAGCCGCGACTCGATGGAAGCGCAGGTCATCCGCACCTATCTCGAAACCGTCGCCGAGCTGCCGTGGAGCAAGCGTGCCGAGGAGTCGCTCGACCTGAAGCGCGCTGCGGCGATTCTCGAGGAGGACCATTACGGCCTCCCCGACGTGAAGGACCAAGTGCTCGAGTTTCTCGCCGTGCGCCAGCTGCGCCAGCGGCAGCAGCCCGGCCCGGAGAACAAGGAGACTAAGCCCGTCGACCCCGAGTCGAAGGGGTCGGTGCTGCTGTTCGTCGGCCCGCCCGGCGTCGGCAAGACGTCGATCGCCAAGTCGATCGCCCGCGCCATGGGGCGGCCGTATGTGCGTATTTCGCTCGGCGGCGCGCGCGACGAGGCCGATATCCGCGGCCACCGCCGCACCTACGTGGGCGCCATGCCGGGTCGCATCATCCAGGGGATGAAGCAGGCTGGGGCGAAGAATCCCGTGTTCCTGCTCGACGAAGTCGACAAGCTGGGCGTCTCGTTCCAGGGCGACCCCGCGGCCGCGCTGCTCGAGGTGCTCGATCCGGCGCAGAACGACTCGTTCACGGATCACTACCTCGGCGTGCCGTTCGATCTGTCGGAGGTGCTCTTCATCGCGACGGCCAATTTTCTCCAGAGCATCCCGACCCCGCTGCTCGACCGGCTGGAGACCGTGAACTTCGCGGGCTACACCGAGCGCGAGAAGCTCGAGATCGCCAAGCGCTATCTCGTGCCGCGGCAGCTCGTGGAGAACGGCTTGAGCGCCGAGCAGCTCGATATCAAGGACGGTGGCCTCGAGGAAATCATCTCGAGCTACACCCGGGAAGCCGGCGTCCGGCAGCTGGAGCGCGAGATCGGCAAGCTGGGCCGCAAGGTGGCGCGTCGTGTCGCGGCCGGCGAGTCGCAGACGATCGTCGTTGACCGGCCGGAGATCGACGATCTCCTCGGCCGGCCCAAGGTCCACCCCGAGCACAAGGCGCGGGAGGATCAGGTCGGTGTGGCGACGGGGATGTACTACACGCCCGTCGGTGGCGACATCATGTTCGTCGAAGCCAGCCTGATGAAGGGCAAGGGCGAGCTGCTGCTCACCGGCCAGCTGGGCGATGTGATGAAGGAGTCGGCCCGGGCCGCTCTCACGTACGCCAAGTCGCACGCCGACCGCCTCGGCATTCCAGCCGAGATGCTGGCTCAGACGGACATCCACGTGCACGTCCCGGCCGGCGCCATCCCCAAGGATGGACCGTCGGCAGGCGTGACGATGGCGACCGCTCTGGTGTCGGCGCTGTCCGGGCGGCCGGCGCGTCACGACCTCGCCATGACCGGCGAGATCACGCTGCGGGGCCGTGTGCTCCCCATCGGAGGCGTCAAGGAAAAGGTGCTCGGCGCGGTCCGTGCCGGTATCCGCACCATCGTGCTGCCGCACGAGAACGAAGCCGATCTCGACGACCTGCCGGAGGACGTGCGCAAGTCGCTCGACGTGCACGTCGTCGAGGATCTCGGTGAGGTGCTGTCTCTTGCGCTGCGAGGCGCGAAGTTCGAAGCCGGCCATCTCGTCTTCGATGGCCCGGCCCCGGTCGAGCCGAAGATGGTTTCGAAGAACTGATGCGACACTAGCGACATCGCTCCCGGCCGCCGATTATTGGCCGGGACGATGCGCACCAGACGGATAGTACGGGCCGCGAGTGGAGTGTGGTGGATCGCACTCACCGCGGCCCGTTTGTCTGGACAGGCGCTCGGGGTGAACGGACTGCGCGTCGAGTACCAATCCAACCCGATCGGAATCGACGCCGCTCGTCCCCGTTTCAGCTGGCGCATCACGAGCGACACCCGCAACACGCTGCAGATCGCCTATCAACTGCAGGTGGGGCTATCGACGGAGAGCCTCGCCCGGGGCAGCGGCTTGCTCTGGGACTCGGGACGGATCGCTTCCGATGCCTCGGTGTTCGTCGACTACGCCGGGCCGGCGCTCGCTTCTCACACCCGGTACTTCTGGCGCGTTCGCGTCTGGGACTCGAAGGCCCGTGTTTCCGCGTGGAGTCCGATCGCCTATTGGGAAACGGGACTCACCCAGACAGGCGACTGGACGGCGCAGTGGGTCGGTCCCGCGTCGTCACCCGCCGACAGTCTCCCCTCGCCGTCGCCCTTGCTGCGTCGTGCCTTTCAGGTGAAAGGCCCCGTGCGCTCGGCGCGCGCGTACGTGACCAGCCTGGGGTTGTACGAGCTCCACCTCAACGGCGCGCGTGTCGGAGATCAACTGTTCACGCCCGGCTGGACGTCGTACACCCGGCGGCAGCAATACCAGACTTACGATGTGACCGCGCTGCTGCACCCCGGTGCCAATGCCATCGGAGCGATGCTGGGCGACGGGTGGTACCGTGGCTACTTGGGTTTTTTCGGACAGCGCAACATCTATGGGCGGCGGCTCGCACTGCGCCTGCAGCTCGAAATTCAGTATCAAGACGGGTCGAGCGATCGAATCACCACGGACGGCGCCTGGAAGACGGCGCCTGGACCTGTGCTCACATCGGACATCTACGGTGGTGAGTCCTACGATGCGCGCGGCGAGCGCAGCGGCTGGGCGGGCGCGGGGTTCGACGACCACGACTGGTCGCCTGTGTCGACCCTCGAGCCGCCGGCGACGACACTCGTGGCCGCGATGTCGCCACCGGTGCGTCGCGTGCGGACCCTGCACCCGATAGAGATGCGGAGGTTGCCCTCCGGGGAAACGCTGTTTGATCTGGGCCAGAACTTCACCGGATGGGTCAAGCTCGTGGTGCGTGGCACGGCCGGCACGACGATCACGCTGCGCTACGCCGAGGTGCTCGATCGGAGAGGCGACCTGTATACGGCCAACCTGCGGCGTGCCGAGCAGACCGATCGCTACACCCTCAAGGGTGAGGGCGAAGAGCGCTACGAGCCGCACTTCACGTTTCACGGGTTCCGCTACGTCGCCGCTGCAGGGCTCCCCGGTCCGGCGGATTCGAGCACGATCACGGGGATCGCGGTGTC
>DATFSB010000121.1:0-6658 GCA_035262825.1 Gemmatimonadales bacterium
GCCGCCGGCCTGCCGCTGATGGCGCTCGCGCCGCTCACCCACACGCTGTGGATCGTGTTCGTCGGGGGAGCGGTCCTGATCTACGGGATCTATCGCTGGGCCTACGAGCCCTTTGAGGTCTGAGCATGAGCCACGCCGCACCTCCCGCGCACTACACCAGCATGGGGCTGGACAGCCGCAAGATGGGCTTCTGGGCCTTCATCGGCTCCGAATGCCTGCTCTTCGGCTCGCTCATCTCGACCTACCTGGTCTATCAGGGCCGCAGCGTGGCGGGACCCACGCCGGCCGAGATCCTGAACATCCCGGTGACGTCGATCAGCACGTTCGACCTCCTGATGTCGAGCTTGTGGATGGTGCTGGCGCTGGCGGCGGTGCAGCGCGGCGACATGAAGTGGGCCAAGATCTGGCTGCTCGGCGTGGCGATCGGCGGGACGATCTTCCTCGGCTTCCAGTTCTACGAATTCAGCTCGTTCGTGCGCGAAGGGCTGACGATGCAGGCCAACCTCTTCGGCTGCACGTTCTTCATTCTGACCGGGACGCACGGCGCCCACGTGACGGTGGGCGTGCTGTGGATGCTGACGCTCTGGGTCCGGGCGCTGCAGGGGAAATTGGGTCCGCAGCATGCGATGACCGTGGAGATCGCGGGGTTGTACTGGCACTTCGTGGACGTGGTCTGGATCGTCATCTTCACGCTCGTCTACCTCCTCCACAAGTGAGCGGCCATTCGATGCCCGACTCGCACGCCGTCGACCAGCCCCATCCCGTCGAGCACCCGCACCCGACGGCCGGGACCTACATCCGCGTCGCGATCATCCTGACGGTGCTGACGGTGATCGAAGTCGGCGTGTTCTACGTCCCGGCGTTTCATCCGGTGCTCGTCCCGGTGCTGCTGACCCTCTCGGCGATCAAGTTCGCCATCGTCGTGATGTTCTACATGCATCTCAAGATGGACAGCAAGTTTTTCACCTTCCTCTTCGGCGGTCCGCTGCTTCTCGCCGGAGCCGTCATGCTCGGCTTGATGTTCCTCTTCGGGGTGTTGACCCTCGGGCGCTGACAATCCTGGCGGACGCCGGGAGTGGGGGCAGCAGAAATGTCCAATGTCCAATAACGAATATCGAATGTCGAAGTAATTTCGATATTCGACATTGGATATTGGACATTCGTCAGTTCGTATCCTTGCGCCGTCACCTTCCGTGACCTCTCCTCCGAACGATTGGCAGCACTGGGACATCCACCCCAGCGTCGCGATCGGCATCGTCGCGCTGGCCCTGCTGCACGGTCGGTTGGGAGGCTTTAGCGCACCGCGCCGCCGCGTGGTGAGTTTCGGAGCGTCGCTCCTCGTGCTGTTCGTTTCATTGAACGGGCCGCTGCACGACCTCTCCGACGGCTATCTGTTCAGCGCCCACATGGTGCAGCACCTGATCCTCACGCTGCTCTTCCCGCCGTTGTTCCTGTACGGCCTGCCGGCGCACGTGGTCCGTCCCTTTCTCAGGGCGCGATGGGTGCGCGCCGCGGGAGAGCGCATGACCCGGCCGGTGGCGGCCGCCGCGATCTTCACCGCTCCGATCGTATTGTGGCACATGCCGGTGTTTTACGAGGCGGCGATGCGCCACCACGGGCTGCACATCGTGCAGCACCTCGTGTTTCTCGCGACCGCGGTGGTGATGTGGTGGCCGGTCCTGTCACCGGTGCCCGAGCTGCCGCGCGCGTCCTATCCTGGGCAGCTCTTGTATCTCTTCCTGCTCGGCATTCCGATGTCGATCGTGGGAGCGATCATCACGCTGGCCAACGATCCGCTGTATCCGTTCTACGTCGCGGCGCCGCGCGTCTGGGGATTGTCGCCGCTCGACGATCAGCAGATCGGGGGCCTGATCATGTGGGTCCCCGGCGGGCTCGTGTTCTGGATCGCGATGACGGTGGTGTGGTTCCGCTGGGGGATGCGCGAGGAGCGGGGCGATGTGGAGCGGGAGGTTCCGCTCGAGGTCTACGGCGTGAGCGGTAAGCAGTAAGCGGGAGTGGTGGTGGCGGCGCATTTACCGCTCACCGCTCACCGCTCACTGCTCACGCAGTTGGTTACGAGTCCGACGTCGCGCCCAACGGATGTCGCTTGAGCTCCGCCGCGATGCCGGGGTGCTGGCGCCACAGATACCAGCCCATCGCGGTCGCCGCGATCGCATTGCCGATCGCCACGCTCCACCAGGCCAGGGCGCCGAGCAGCGGCTGCGCCAGGATCGCCACCAGCACGTAGAATCCCACCTCGAAGAAGCAGGCGAGCACGACGACCAGGAACAGGGCGGGGGGCGTCTCTTCAGCCTGGACCATCAGCGCCGAGGCGACGGTGCCGAGCACCACGAAGGCGCTGACGTGGATCATGGTGTAGCCGATGACGCGGGAATACTCGATCACGACCTGCGCGGGACTCGTGGCGCCCCAGAACACCGCGGAGCCGAGCATCGCGGGCGTGAAGAACGGCCGCCCGTTGATGAGGTCCACCACGAAGAACCAGGCCGCCACCGCGCCGGCTCCGATGCAACCGGCATAGAACCCTTCGCGCAGGATTCGCGTGACCCGCATGCGCCGCTCCCTCCGTGGGCTCCGGCGAATATACCCCACCGGCCTGAGGACGATAGATTAGGGCCGCATGACGCGACCCTCTCCGTTCTACGGACTCTGTCTCACCGCCGGTGCGCTGGCGTTCGGCGTCGCGGGGCTGTTCCACCCGATCCTCGCTGGTGACGGCGCCGCGCAGCTCGCGACGATCGCACGGACGCCGGCGTGGCGCGTGATCCATTGGACGCTGTTGCTGGCGCTGCCGCTGATGCTCGCGGGGCTCGGGGGCGTGTCGCTGCGCCACCAGGAGACGCCTGGCGCGGGACCGGCGCGCGCAGGCGTGCTGATTGCCGGATTCGCCTTCGCTGCGTGGATGCTCAACATCTTCTTCATGGAGGGCGCCGGTTACCACCTCGCGACGACGTACACCGCCGCCGCCCCGGGGCTCACCGCGACGCACGCCGTGTTTCTCTACGACATGGTCCACCCGATGGGGCTCGCCGCCGAGCGGCTCGCGACGTTCACCCTCGGGCTGGCGCTCTACATGCTGGCGTGGGGCATCTGGAACGGTCGCGTATTCTGGCGCGGACTCGCCTGGGGGGCGTTCGCCGTCGGCGCGGCGTGCATGCTGATCGGCCTGATCGTCGATGAATCGTCGGTGGTGATCTTCTACGGCCAGGCGGGGGCGGTGGTGTGGATGGCGGCGGTGGGGGTGGGGATGCTGGCACGAGTGATGGTAGGGGACGGTAAGGGACGGTAGAGGACGGTAGGTGTGAATAACGAACGGCCGGGGCGAAATGCCTCGGCCGTTCGTGTCCTTACCCCTACCGTCTCCTACCGTCTCCTACAACTCCTACCGTCTTCTTGTCTATCGCGCCCGCACTCGAACGATCCCCGTATCCCACCCGTCACTCGTACGCCGCAGCACTTCGACGGTGACGATGTCGCCCGCCTTCACCGTTGTCAGCGCCCCGCGGAAGTCGGCGCGGGAGCGGGTGGGCGTGCCGTTGATCTTCAGAATGATGTCCGGCACGGTGTTGGTCGGTCCCTGATCGAACAGCTTGCGATACGCAGGCCCTTCGGGGGACACGTCGGTGACGATCAGCGCGCCGCCCGACCGCGACACGACGCGCTGCAGCATCTGATCCTGCGCCATGTCGTCCTGGGTCAGCGGTGCCACCGCAATGCCGAGCCGGTTCGCGTCGGCGGTGCTGGCGGCGTCACCGTTGTTCTTGGAGGAGCTGGCGCTGGCCACCTCGTCCGACGCCTCGCCCGGCTGCGCGGTGAGGCGTACCGAGAACGTCTTGCGCACGCCGCCCTGACGCAGCACGGTGACTGCAACCGGCTCACCGGGCTTCTTGAAGCCGACGCGCTGCTGCAGCTGGGCCACGTAGTCCACCGGCTGGCCGTCCAGCTCCACGATCACGTCGCCCAGCTGGAGGCCGGCGCGCTCGGCGGGCGAGTCTTTGGTGAAGCTCTCGACCACCACGCCGTGGATATCCCTCAGGCCCACCGCTTCGGCGTCTTCCTGGCTGGCGTTGTTGATGCCGATGCCCATGACGGCCCGGGTCACGTGTCCCGTCGCCACGAGCTGGTTCATGACGGTGCGCGCGAGGTTGATGGGGATGGCGAAGCCGTACCCCGCGTAGTAGCCGGTCTCGCTCGCGATCGCGGAATTGATGCCGATGACCTCACCGCGGACGTTCACCAGCGGCCCGCCCGAATTCCCCGGGTTGATCGCGGCGTCGGTCTGGATGAAGTCCTGAATCGAGTAGCGCGACTGCTCGAGGCCGTTCAGGAGACGGCCTTTCGCGCTCACGATGCCGGCGGTGACCGTAAACGTGAACGCCTCGCCGAGCGGGTTGCCGATCGCCAGCGCCCACTCGCCGATGCGGGTCGAGTCGGAATTCCCGAACGCGACCGTCGGAAGGTTGGCGGCGTCGATCTTGATGACGGCGACGTCGGTCTGCGGATCGGTGCCGACGACGTGCGCCTCGAACTCGCGCTTGTCGAGCAGCCGCACCATGACCTTCGTGGCGCCCGCCACGACGTGGTTGTTGGTGAGGATGAATCCGTCGCGCGACACGATGAAGCCCGATCCCGAGCCTTCCTGGATCTGGGGACGCTGGTTCTTGAACTGCGGGAAGAAGTCCTCGAACCCGGGCGGCAGGCGCCGGTTGTCCACCTGCTGCCGCACCGTGGAGCGCACGAATACGACCGCCGGCTTCACGTGGTCGGCGACGGCCACGAAGGCTTCGCCCAGCTGCGCGGCGGGTCCCGCGGCCGGAATCGGAGGCGGCGGGGCGGACTGGAGCAGGGCGGCGGGCTGCGCCGCGGTCTTCTTCGGCAGGTCGAGCGCCGAAGCGAAGAGCAGGCCGAACACGAACGCCAGTCCGACGAGCCCGATGAACTTCATCCAATCTTTTGTGCGTACCGACATCGTCATCATTCCTGGTGAAGAAGGTTATTTCTTACCCTTGTCGTCATCCACGATCTCATAGTCGGCGTCGACGACGTTGTCCTGCTTGCCGGCGCCGGCATCCTGCGGAGCGTCCGCGGACGCGGCTCCGGCGTCTCCCGGCGCTTCAGCGCCGCGCGCGGCGGCGTACAGCGACGCGCCCGCCGCCGAGTAGGCCTGTTGCAGCTCGTCCAAAGCCCGGCTGATGTCGTCGGGGTTGCCGCTGCGCAACGACGCCCTGGCCCCTTCGACCGCGCCGTCGAGGCGGGACTTCAACCCGGCGTCCAGCCGATCCGCCCATTCCTTGGAGTTTTTCTCGACCTCATACACCGTCGAATCGAGCCGGTTGCGACGCTCGATCTGATCGCGCCGCGACTTGTCGTCCGAGGCGTGCGATTCTGCATCCTTGACCATCTTGTCGATGTCTTTGTCACTCAATCCGGACGAAGCCTCGATCCGGATCTTCTGCTCTTTCCCGGTCGCCTTGTCCTTGGCCGACACGTGCAGGATGCCGTTCGCATCGATGTCGAACGTCACCTCGACCTGCGGGATGCCGCGCGGAGCCGGCGGAATTCCGGTGAGCTGGAACTTGCCGATCGTGCGGTTGTCGAGCGCCATCTGCCGCTCGCCCTGCAGCACGTGAATCTCCACCGTCGTCTGCGAATCCTCGGCGGTCGAGAACACCTCCGACTTCTTCGTCGGGATCGTGGTGTTGCGGGAAATGAGCACCGTCGTCACCCCGCCCAGCGTTTCGATGCCGAGCGACAGCGGCGTCACATCGAGCAACAGCACGTCCTTCACTTCGCCGGCGAGCACGCCGCCCTGAATCGCGGCGCCGATCGCCACCACTTCGTCGGGGTTGACGCCCTTGTGCGGCTCTTTCCCGAAGAAGGTCTTGACGATTTCCTGCACCTTGGGCATGCGCGTCTGGCCGCCTACCAGGATCACCTCGTCGATCTGGCCGGGCTCCAACCCCGCGTCCTTCAACGCCTGCTTCATGGGGGGGATCGACCGCTGCACCAGATCGTCCACCAGCTGCTCGAGCTTGGCCCGCGTGAGCGACAGGTTCAGATGCTTCGGACCCGACTGGTCCGCGGTGATGAACGGCAGGTTGATCTCCGTTTGCATCACCGTCGACAGCTCCATCTTGGCCTTTTCGGCGGCTTCCTTCAGGCGCTGCAGGGCCATCGGATCCTTCGAGAGGTCGATGCCCTGATCACGCTTGAACTCATCCACCAACCATTGGATGATCCGCGCGTCGAAATCGTCGCCACCCAGGTGCGTATCGCCGTTGGTGCTCTTCACCTCGAACACGCCCTCGGCAAGCTCGAGGACGGAAATGTCATAGGTGCCGCCGCCCAGGTCGTAGACGGCCACCTTCTCTTCCTTCTTCTTGTCGAGGCCGTAGGCGAGCGCCGACGCCGTCGGCTCGTTGATGATGCGGACCACGTCGAGGCCGGCGATCTTGCCGGCGTCCTTCGTCGCCTGGCGCTGCGAATCGTTGAAGTAGGCGGGGACCGTGATCACCGCCTTCTCGACCTTGTGGCCGAGGTAGTCCTCGGCGGTCTGCTTCATCTTCTGGAGGATCATCGCCGAGATCTCGGGCGGCGTATAGCGCTTCCCCTGGATCTCGACCGACGCCAGATCGTT
>DATFSB010000122.1:0-6012 GCA_035262825.1 Gemmatimonadales bacterium
TGCCGTCCCGGCGACAGGTCGAGCCGGCCGCCGATCCAGCGCCCGAAGAGATTCAGCATCACGAGCACGCCGATGAGCAGCGTCGTCCCCAGCCGCAGGCGCTTCAGCTCCTGCCCGCCGGGGGCCAGCTTGCGGTTCATCAGCGAGAAGTAGGCGAGGCTCAGAAAGACGGCGACCAGAGTGAGGAAGTAGATGACGTCCCGCAGGTCCACGGCCCCGCGGGCGATCTGCTCGAAGTGCGACAGCACGCCGAACGCTGCGGCGATGGCGCTGAGACTGGCGGGTAGGCCGACGAGCAACGGGTCGAGCCCCACGAGGATCAGCACGAACATCACCGCCACACCGAGGATGAACGCCGTGATCTGATTGCGCGTGACGCTCGACGCCCAGACGCCGACCGCCGCAAATCCCGCGACGAGGAACGCCGCGCCGATGTACTGCGCGATGAGCACACCGACCTCGAGGCGGGCGCCGATCCACAGGCCGAGGGGGATGGCGAGCGTGAGCGCCAGAGCGATCCACAGGAACACCACCTGCCCGAGGTATTTGCCGAGCAGCAGCTCGCGCTCGGTGATCGGCTGCGCCAGCACCACCTCGAGCGTTCCGGCACGGACGTCTTCCGCGAGTGCCCGCATCGTGACCGCGGGGACGAAGAACAGCAGCAGCCACGGCAGCAGGTCGAGCATCGGGCGCAACGTCGCCAGACCGTACACCTCCGCCTGCCGGAAGTAGAGAAAGTCGTTTGCACCGATGAAGATCACGAGCAGGATGTAGGCGGTCGGGAGGTCGAACAGCGACTTCAGCTCGCGCCGCGCGATGATCCGGATCGCGCTCATACGGCGCCCTCCGTGGCCGACTCTGTCGTCAGCTGGCGGAACAGATCCTCGAGATTGCCCGGCTCCTGATACAGCTCGTACAAGGTCCACCCCTCGCGTTTCGCCAGCTCGAAGATCGCGGGCCGGATGTCGGCGTCTCCGGAGACCGTGAGCACCGCCCGCACTCCCGCCATCCCCGCATCGGGCTGCACCCGGGCCACGCCGGGCAGGTCGCCGAGCTGCTCGAGCACGCGATCGCCCCTGGCCTCGACGCGCACCTGGCGCCCCCCTTCAGCCTGCTGCACCAGCGCATCGACCGCCCCGTCGGCGACGATGCGCCCCTTGTTGATGATGAGGAGCCGCGAGCAGCTCTGGCGCACCTCGGACAGCACGTGCGTGGAGAGCAGCACGGTGCGCTCCCGGCCGAGGTCGCCGATCAAGCGGCGGATCTCGATGCGCTGATTGGGATCGAGTCCCTCCGTCGGCTCGTCCAGCACCAGCAGCTCCGGACGGTGCAGGATCGCCTGCGCGAGGCCGGTCCGCTGCCGGAATCCCTTGGAGAGATCACCGATCGGCCGGTAGAAGACGCTGTCGAGACCGGTCGCCTGGACCGCTTCGTCGATCGCGCGGGCCTTCTCGGCGCCGGAGAGCTGGCGCAGCTCGGCGATGAAGTCGAGGTAGTCGCTCACCAGCATGTCGCTGTACAACGGATTGTTCTCGGGGAGGTAGCCGATCCGGCGCTTGACCCCGCGCGGGTCGTTCGCGACTGGAACGCCGTCGAACTGAATCGTGCCGGCGTCGGGATCGAGAAACTGGGTGATCATCCGCATAGTGGTGGACTTTCCGGCGCCGTTGGGGCCGAGAAAGCCTACCACCTGACCCCGATCCACCGTGAAGGAAACCTGGTCGACGGCGGTAATGCCGTCGAAGCGTTTGGCGATGTCCTGGAGCTGGAGCAGTGGCATGGGTTCCGTTGCGGGCTGGTTGATTTTTCCCCGGAGCGACCCGGCGACCGCTCGCCGGGTCACGGGCGTTCTACCCGCCCCGGGTGTGCATTTCCCGGTGCGGATCGGCGCGCAGGCCGCTGACCTGATAGAGCGGCTCTCGCTGCGCCAGCGCGAGTCGCTCTTCGGCCCCCCGGTCGGTGCGGGCCTCCCATCCGGTCAGGATGAGGGTCGCCAACTCGGCGTCCGAGGCTCCCCCGCGCAGCGGCTCCCGCAGGTCGACGCCAGTCGCGGCGTAGAGACACGACAACCACTGCCCGTCGGCGGTAATGCGGCTACGGTCGCAGGCCCGGCAGAACGGGGCGGTCGTCGATGCGATGATGCCGAACGTCGTTCCATCGGAGAGCGCGAACCGCTCCGCCGGCGCGTGCGGATCGTCCCCGGTGAGGGCGCTGATCGCGCCGTAGTGATGCCCTAACCGGTCGAGCATCTCCCGCTGCGACACCACCCGGTCGATGGACCAGCGGGTCGCCCCGCCGACGTCCATGTACTCGATGAACCGCACCTCGGCGTCGCGCGCACAGGCAAACTCGATCAGATCGGCGAGCTCGTCGTCGTTGAATCCGCGTACCACGACCGTATTGATCTTGAGCCGCTCGAACCCGGCACCCTGCGCCGCGCCGATCCCCGCCAGCACGTCTGCGTGGCGCGTGGTGCGCGCGAACCGCTCCATGCGGTCGGGGCGCAGCGTATCGAGGCTCACCGTGACGCGCCCCAGTCCCGCCGCTTTGAGCCGGGCGGCGTGTGCGCCGAGCAGCACGCCGTTGGTCGTCAACGCCTGGTCGGTAATGCGGGTGTCGGCGTGGATCATCCGCACCAGCTGCTCCAGGTCGTGCCGCAGCAGCGGTTCGCCGCCCGTGAGCCGCACTTTGCTGACTCCGAGCCCGGCGAACACCCCCACCACCCGCGCGATCTCTTCGAACGTGAGAATCTGCGCGCGCGGCAGCCACTCGTATTCCGCTTCCGGCATGCAGTAGCTGCAGCGCATGTTGCAGCGGTCGGTGACCGAGACGCGCAAGCTGCCCAGCGGCCGGCCGAGCCGGTCGCGCACGGAGTGCGTCATGCCGGTCCGACCACCGCCGGCCGGCCCTGCGGATCGACCCACAGCACCGATCCGTCCGCGCGCAGCTCCTTCTTCCACACCGGCAAGCGTTCTTTCACTTGCTCGATCACGTAGCGGCATGCGGCAAACGCCGCCTCGCGATGTGGAGCGGCGGCCGCGATACCGATGCTCGCATCCTCAGTCGTGACCAGACCGAGCCGGTGCCGTACGGCGACACGCGCGTCGGGCCACCGCGCCCGCGTTTCCGCGAGGATGCGTTCCAGCTCAGCCACCGCCATCGCCTCGTACGCCGAGTATTCGATCCCCGTGATGCCGCCGTCGTCCGGACCGTCGCGCACCGTGCCCAGAAACAGGCACGTTCCGCCGAGTTCCGGTGCAGCGACCTCGGCCAAGAGTGCGGCTGGGGAGATTGGGTCTCTCGTCAGCACTCGGTACTCTACCTCGCGCGGCTGACCCCGGGGCGACGCCCCGGGGTTCTACCAACACCACCATCCGCACTCTGATTAGCCCCGGGGCACCGCCCCAGGGTTCGACCAACACCACCATCCGCACGCCGATTAACCCCGGGGCTCCGCCCCGGGGTTAGCCCACCCACGTTACCCACCTGCAAGAGGCGGCAACAAAGCCACCTCGTCTCCGTCAGCCACGCAGGCATCCTGCTGCACATGCCGCATGTTCACTGCGACCAAGGGGCGTTCCGGGATCCCGTGAGCCCCGGGAATCTCGGCCCGCGCGCGTCGCACGACCTCGCTCACGGTAGCTGGCAATACCAATGACAGCAGGCGCTCTTCCGTGCCGACCAGCTCCGCGTAGCGTGCAAAGAACTTCAAGCGGATCTGTCCCATAAACTCAAGACCCATTACTCATGACGCCTATTGCTCCACCGTCCCGGTCGCGATCCCTCGCCAGATCCGCACCGCCTTCGGCGTGGGATTCGCGATGCGCGACAGCCGCACCCCGTTTACCGTGCGCTGCGCCGGCGTCACGTTCACCGTCATCGTCCTCCCGTCGCGCCGCAGCACCACCGGCACCGGGCCGGTCTTGCCGGCATACTGAGACCGGAACGCAGGTCCCCAATCCTGGTCGGGGTGCACCGTAATATCGCCGACCGACACGATCGTGTCCCCTGCCTGGAGCCCGGCTTGCTGCGCCGGTCCGCCTTCCTGGACGCCGCCCAGCACATTAGCGACGCCGCCGAAGGACACCCCGAGGAACAACGACGTCCGGCTGCTGCGTTGTGCCGCAATGCCGGCCAGCGGCAGTACCTGCTCGTAGGGGAGCGGATCGCGGCCGTTGACGTAGCGCTGATAGAACCCCTTCACGTCCGGCATGCCTGCCTCGGTCAGCAGGGCCAGCAGGTCAGTCGTGCGGAATCCTTTTCCCTGTTTGTAGAACCGTGTGTACAGATTGCGCGTGACCTCATCGAGCGAGTGCCTGTTGTCGGAGGCATTGCGAATCGAAATGTCGAGCAGCAATCCCGTCAGCGAGCCCTTGGGATAGTAGCTCTGCGAGCTGTTGTCGTAGATCTCGTTGATCCACGTCGCGAGGCTGCCGTCTTCCTCGCTCCACGGCTCCGGGATCTGCTCGACCTGATCCACGTTCGACTGTGTGTTGCCGAGCCACTGGTCCTCGGTCCACAGACCTGAGCGCAGGTCGGTCAGATCACCGTAGTAGTCGGTCACCCCCTCTGACCACCACAGCAGCGGCGTGTACTGCTCGGCGCGGTAGTCGTAGGGCCACATCTCCGCGGGCCGGATCCGCTTCACGTTCCAGAGGTGGAAAAACTCGTGCGCTGTCAGCGGGCGCACGAAGGAACCGAACTCGCCGGCCGAGTCGATGTACATCTCGGTCGGGAGGATGTCGTACTGGGACGCCGCGTGCTCCAAGCCGCCGCCGTAATTGATCGGCTCGTGAATGATGTTGAAGAAGATGGTATAGACGTCGTAGGGCGCTCCGCCCATCAGTTTGTTCTGCGTCGCTGCCTGTCGCCCGATCCCGTCCTTCAGATTCTTCGCCGAGGCAGGTGTGTAGTCCTCCACAGGCCAGAAGCCGATCCGGATCCACTTGCCGTCGACCGACAGCGAGTCGCGGGTGAAATGGCCCACGAACGTCACCGCGTCGGCGAGCTCGTCGTAGTTAGCGGCCTTGAAAGCGTCTCCCGCGCGCGCCAGAGCCGTCATCACGTCCCATCCGGCCGGAAGCGCGAAGCGTACCTCGGCGGGGCGATCGAGATGGCCGTTCTGGTATAGAAACAGGTTCGTGCCAAGAAACTGGCCGAAGTCGCTGAGCAGGCGCGCTTGCGACAGATCGATCGTATCCGCGTAGTAATCGAACTCGACGGTCACCGTGGGGTTCTTCGCCGTGCCGGCGCGCCATGTGTCCTTGTCGAGCCGGTCCCAGAACAGCGCCTTGCCCGCGGGGTCATGAACCGCGAAGTGACGGACGAAGCGCGCGTAGTTCTGGATCTCGTAATTCCCGGGGCTCCACGCCGGCAACGAGACGAGCAGCGTGTCCAGCCCGGTCGTCGGAAACTCGGCCTTCACGTGGTACAGATGCCCCGCCGCTGAGCTGATCGACACTTCGTAGCGAACCGCCTGCGCGACGGCGTTGCGGGACAACAACAGCGGGACGACGGCGATGGCTGACCATCGAGACAAGCGCATGAAAACCCTCAGGTTGAGTGGCGACGGCGGAACAGAATGATACCCACACCAATGCAGCGCGGCCCCGTCGGGTTTCCGAGCGGGGCCGCGGCAAGTTGCTCTAGAACGGTGGGTTAGGACGACACGTTGGCGTTGTGGTCCGCCACCATCGCGCGCAACTCCTTGCTGGGCTTGAACACCGGCACCGGGCGCGCCGCGACTTCGACGGGGTCACCGGTACGCGGGTTTCTCGCCATACGCGTCTTGCGCTGGCGGATCTTGAACGTGCCAAACCCGCGTATCTCAATGTTATGCTGCTCGGCCAGGGCCGCTTTCACCGCGTCCAGAAAAGAGTCCACCACCCGCGCGCAGTCCTTCTTGGAAATCAGGGGACCGGCGGTGCGGGCGATTTGTGCGGTGACCTTCTCGACCAAGTCGGCCTTCGTCATCCGTACCCCCCGAAGGGCCCAGGGAATACCACAACCGGG
>DATFSB010000123.1:0-10762 GCA_035262825.1 Gemmatimonadales bacterium
TGAGCGATCAGCAGGGCCCCGCGACGATCCGCGGCCGGGCAGCAGAGCTTCGCACCCTGGGCGCAGAGCGGGCGGCCACCTACCGGGCGGCGCGCACCGGCGGACGCGGCGATGGCGTCATCACGGGCCACCAGGGCGGTCGGGTGGAAGTGCTCACGCAGGACTACCTCACGGTCTATCTTTCGAGCCGCGCCTGGGACGGGCGTCCCCGGCTCGACATTACCGTGAGCTGAGCGTGCCACGCATCTACGTCGAAACGTACGGCTGCCAGATGAACGTCGCCGACTCCGAGCTCGTCTTCGGCGTGCTCGGCCGGGAGGGGTACGTCCGCACCGACGACCCCGCGGAGGCCGACGTCCTCCTGGTGAATACCTGCGCCGTGCGCGACCATGCCGAGCAGCGCGTGCTCGGCCGCATGGGAGAGCTGAAGCGCTACAAGCGTCCCGGCGACGTGCTGGGCGTGATCGGCTGCATGGCGCAGCGGCTCGGTCCCAAGCTGCTGGAGCGTGTTCCCCAGGTCGACCTGGTGATCGGTCCCGACGGCTACCGCGGGCTCCCCGAGCTGATCTCCCGGGCCCGAAGCGGCGGCCGCGCCGCGGACGTCGAATTCCGCTCCTGGGAGCACTACGAGGACGTGCCGCCGGTGCGCCCCGCCGCCGCCTCGGCGTTCGTGACGGTCCAACGCGGCTGCGATTATCGGTGCACCTTCTGCGTAGTTCCGATGACACGCGGACCGGAACGGAGTCGCACCTTGGAGGACGTGACGCGCGAGGTCCAGCGCCTCGTCGCCACGGGCACGACCGAGGTGACGCTCCTTGGACAGACGGTCAACAGCTACCACGACGGGACGCACGATTTCGCCGATCTGCTGCGCGCGGTCGGCGCGGTGGCGGGCGTGCGCCGGGTGCGGTTCACGTCACCCTATCCCACCGACTTCACGGAGCGCGTGCTGCAGGCGATGGCGGAGACGCCCGCCGTGTGCGAGCACGTGCACCTGCCGGTGCAGAGCGGCAGCTCGCGTGTGCTCAAGCGCATGCTGCGGCGCTACACGCGCGAGCGCTATCTCGAGGTGGTCGCCGCGCTGCGCGCCGCTGTTCCCGGGATCGCGCTGTCGACCGACATCATCGTCGGTTTCCCGGGAGAAACCGAGGACGAATTCGCCGAGACACTGTCGCTCGTGGAGCAGGTCGCGTTCGACGACGCCTACACCTTCAAGTACTCGGTGCGCGAAGGGACGCCCGCCGTCAAGCTCAAAGACCACGTTGCGGACGAGGTGGCAGGGGAGCGGCTGGAGCGCCTCATCGCGCTGGTGCGCACCGTGGCGCGGCGGCGGAACATGGCACTCGTCGGCACGACGCACGAAGTCCTGGTCGAAGGCCGCGCCAAGCGCGGCGGCCTATTGCAGGCGCGGACGCGCAGCAACAAAATTGCCCTGGCCGACGGTCCCGACGAATGGATCGGGACGTATCGATCGGTGCGGCTCACGGGCACGACCGGCTCCACGTTCACCGCGTGGCCGGTGGGGGAGGAGGCAACCGTCTGGGCGTAACCAACGTGACCATGGAAGCGGCGCACAAGGACTACGAGACGCTGCGGCCGCAGTATCCCGCATTTTGCGGGTGCGACACCTGCCGCGGGGACGTGCTGGTGTACGCCCTCAACCGGCTGTCGCCGCATTACGTCTCCACCCGGGCCGGCGAGATCCTCACCGGCATCACGATGGGGACCGACCAGGAGACGGCGAAGCTCACCGTCATCCTCATCGAGGGCTTTCGCCGCGTGGCGCTGGCGCCGCGCTGTGGAGCGAAGCCGGTGACGCTGCCCTAGCGGCCGGCTGGTAGGCGGCGGTGCGCCCGCCGCTCTTGTGGATCGCGATCGGCTTCGGGGCCGGCCTGTGGGTCGGCCTCGCGTCGTTTCCGGGACCATGGAGCCTGATCGCTCCGCTGATCGTCGGCGTGGCGCTCGTCGCGCGGCCGGCACCCGTGGCCGCCGCGCTCGGGTGTGCGGCGCTCGCCGGCTTCGGCTGGGGCGCCGCGGCGCTGCGGATCCAGTCGAGTCAGTGTGCCGGACGGTGGAGCGCTTCCGTCGCGGCGCGGCCGCCCGCCCGGGCCGCGTACGTGCGGCTACTCGACCCCGTCCCCGAGGACGGCGGCGTCGTCGACGCCGTGGTTCTCGCCGGGACGTGCGGCGGGGACCTGGTGCTGCGCTGGCCGAGCGGCAAAATGGCCCGCGGCGGGACGACGTGGATCGTGGCCGGTCCGTGGCTGGGGGCCGCCGAGGGTGGTCTGCTGCGCGTCCGCACGGCGCGGATGATCGACGCGACGCTGCGCGGCCGCGGAGCGCTGCGCGACCGGATCGCGTCCCGCGCGCGGGCCCTGTTCGGATCACGCGCCCCACTCGTCAATGCGCTCGTCATCGGCGGCCAGACCAACCTCGATCGCGACGTGCGTGAGCGCTACGCCCGCGCCGGGCTGGCGCACATCCTTTCGATTTCCGGATTGCACGTCGGATTCTTCGCGGCGTGGCTGGGGCTGTTGTTACGGGTGGCCGGCGTACCGTCGCGCCCGCGCGCGGGCATCGGGATCGCCGCGGTCGCCGCATATTGCTGGCTGCTCGGATTTCCGGCGCCAGCCACACGCGCGGCCGTGATGCTCGCGGTGGACGGCGTGGCGCGCTGGCGCCAGCGCGTTGTCGCCCCGCGCGGCACGGTCGCGCTGTCGGGCCTGGTGCTGCTGCTCATCGATCCGTGGTCGATCCACTCCGTGGGGGCGTGGCTCTCGGTGGCGGCGATCGCCGCCGTGATCTGGGCCGATCGCGCCGTGCGCGAGCCTCTCGTGTTGCGTCTCGTCGCCCCCGCGATCGCCGCGACGCTCGTGACGGCGCCGATCACCGCGTTCACGTTCGGCACCGTCGCTCCGATCGGCGTGCTCGCCAACCTCGTCGCGATCCCGCTCGGCGCGATCGCTGTCCCGGGTGTGATCATCGCGCTGGTGCTTGCCGGTCTCGTGGCGCCGCTGGCGTCGCTGATCGCCGCCGGATCGGGACTCACCCTCGCATTGCTCGATTGGGTCGCGGGTGCGGCTGCCCGAGTGCCGGGCGGTCACGTCGTCGCGCAACCCGGGTGGCCGGCGGCGCTGCTCTGGTGCGGCGTGCTGGCCCTGGCGTGGTGGTTGTGGGACGCGCCGCGACGACGCTGGGTGATCGCGGCACGTGTCGCCTGCGCGCTGGCGGTGCTCGCGTGGGGCTCTCTCGTCACGCTCGGACCCCGTGACAGAGACGGCGTCCTCACCGTACATTTTCTCGACGTCGGGCAGGGCGATGCCGAAGCGTTGCGCACGCCGGCCGGCCACTGGGTCCTGATCGATGGGGGTCCGCGGACGCCCCAGGGAGACGCCGGCCGACGCGTCGTGCTGCCGTTTCTGCGCCGCCTCGGCGCCGGCGCCCTCGCCCTGATGGTGGCGACCCACGGCGACGCCGACCACCTGGGCGGGCTGCCGGCGGTGTTGGAAGCGCTCCCGCCGGCAGTCGTCCTCGAGCCGGGCGAGCCGCTGGGGCGGCCACTGTACCTCGAGTTTCTCGCCGACGTGGAGCGGGATCGCGCCACCTGGCACCCGGCGCGAGCGGGAGACAAGATCGAGCTCGACGGCGTGACGTTCGAAGTGCTGAGTCCCGACAGCGCCTGGGCCGCTCAACCGGAGGACGTCAACGAGCACGGGGTCGTAGTGCTCGTGACGTACGGTACCACGCGGCTCCTGTTCCAAGCCGACGCCGGGTTGCCGGTGGAGGCACGCCTCGCCGGCCGGGTGGGACACGTCGATGTACTCAAGGTCGGGCACCACGGCTCGCGCTCGGCGACCTCGGACGCCTGGCTCGACGAGCTGACGCCGGGCGAGGCGGTGATCAGCGTCGGCGCGCACAACACCTACGGACACCCCGCGCCGGAGGTGGTGGCGCGACTTCTGCACCACCACGTGACGACGTTCCGGACCGACCAGCTCGGCACGATCACCTTCACGACCGATGGCCACAGTGGACAATTCCAGTTCCGTCGTCACGATTGAGCGGTTCATCATCGAGCAGGAGCGCCAATTCCCCGAAGCGACGGGAGAGCTGTCGAACCTGCTGTACGACATCTGTCTCGCGGCCAAGATCATCTCGCGTAACGTGCGGCGCGCCGGCCTCACCGACGTTTTGGGTGCGCAGGGAACGATCAACGTCCAGGGAGAGATGCAGCAGAAGCTCGACGTCTTCGCCAACGAGACGGTGCGCAACAGCGTGCAGCACACCGGGCGCACCTGCGTGCTGGCGTCCGAGGAAGACGAAGAGCCGGTGCCCGTGCCGCCCGGCCGGCCGGTGGGGAAGTACGTGCTGCTGTACGACCCGCTCGACGGCTCGAGCAACATCGACGTCAACGTCTCGATCGGGACGATCTTCTCGATCCACCGGCGGATCACCCCCGAGGGGGGGCCGGGGACGCTGCAGGACTGCCTGCAGCCGGGGCGCACGCAGGTGGGCTCGGGGTACATCCTCTATGGCTCGAGCACGATGCTGGTGTACTCGACCGGAAAGGGCGTGCACGGCTTCACGCTCGACCCGACGATCGGCGAATTTCTGCTGTCGCACCCGGAGATCCACACGCCACCCGTGGGCAAATACTACAGCGTGAACGAGAGCTACTGGGACCTGTGGAGCGACCCGGTGCACCAGGTGGTGGCGGCGTTCAAGGGCGGCAATCCCAAGGTGGCGGCGAAGAACGCGCGCTACATCGGCTCGCTGGTCGCCGATTTTCACCGCAACCTGCTGTCGGGCGGGATCTTTCTCTACCCGGCGGACTCCAAACACCCGCACGGCAAGCTGCGGCTGCTGTACGAAGCGGCGCCGCTGGCGTTCCTCGCCGAGCAGGCGGGTGGCAGCGCGACCGACGGGCATCGGCCGATACTCGACATCGCTCCCCGGGAGCTGCACCAGCGCGTGCCGCTCGTGATCGGGAGCAGGAAAGACGTCGAGTACGCCGCCACCATCCTCGGCCGGGAGCCGGTGCCGGCGTGAGCGAGCGCCGGCCGGTCTACGGGCCGGCGGAATGGCCGGGCGATACCAGCCACGAGCTGGGGCGTCCTGGAGCGTTTCCCTTCACCCGCGGCGTCCACCCCACGATGTATCGCGGACGGCTGTGGACGATGCGGCAGTACGCCGGATTCGGCACCGCCGAAGAGACCAACGCGCGGTTCCGCCACCTGCTCGAAGCGGGGCAATCCGGCCTCTCCGTCGCGTTCGATCTGCCGACACAGATGGGC
This sequence comes from Gemmatimonadales bacterium, assembly GCA_035262825.1. Taxonomy (GTDB): domain Bacteria; phylum Gemmatimonadota; class Gemmatimonadetes; order Gemmatimonadales; family GWC2-71-9; genus DASTHG01. Next base: position 5,295 of record DATFSB010000123.1, read on the forward strand.
TACGACTCCGATCATCCCGCCGCCGCGGGAGAGGTCGGGCGCGCCGGCGTGGCAATCGACACCGTCGACGACTTCGAGCGCCTGTTTCACGGCATCCCGCTCGACCAGGTCTCGACGTCGATGACGATCAACGCCACGGCGGCGATCCTGCTCGCGATGTACGTCGTGGTGGGGGAAGAGCAGGGGGTCGACCGCACGGCGCTGCGCGGCACGCTGCAGAACGACATCCTCAAGGAGTTCATCGCCCGCGGCACCTACATCTATCCGCCGGAGCCGTCGCTGCGGCTCGTGGTGGATGTGTTCCGTTTCGTGAGCGACGCGAAGATGAAGTTCAATCCGATCTCGATTTCCGGTTATCACATCCGCGAGGCGGGGGCGACGGCGGTCCAGGAAGTCGCCTTCACCTTCGCCGACGGGCTCGAATACGTACGCCGCGCGGTGGCGGCGGGACTCGACGTGAATCGCTTCGCCCCGCTCGTGTCGTTCTTCTTCGCCGGGTACACGAATTTCTTCGAGGAGATCGCCAAGTTCCGCGCCGCGCGGCGGCTGTGGGCGCGCCTCATGCGCGAGCGGTTCCAGGCGGACGACGAAGCGGCGCGGCTGCGGTTCCATACCCAGACCGGCGGGGCGACGCTCACCGCCCAGCAGCCGATGAACAACGTCGTCCGTGTCGCAATGCAGGCGCTCGCCGCGGTGCTCGGGGGAACGCAGTCGTTGCACACCAACTCCTACGATGAAGCGCTGGCACTGCCGACTCAGCTGAGCGCGACGCTCGCGCTGCGGACGCAGCAGGTGCTGGCCCACGAGACGGCGGTGCCGCAGGTGGTCGATCCTCTGGGAGGGAGCTGGTTCCTCGAGTCGAAGACCGCCGAGATCGAGCAGGCAGCGCGCGCGCTGCTGGATGAGGTCGAGAAGCTGGGAGGCGCGGCTCGCGCCATCGAGCAGCACTACTTCCAGGACGCGATCGCCAAGAGCGCTTACGATCAGCAGCGGCGCATCGAGCAGGGGACCGACGTCGTGGTCGGCGTGAACGAGTTCGTCGACGACGCTCCGGCGCCAGCCGTGGCCGCTCCGGATTATTCGGAGCTTGCCAAGGCGCAGCGGCGCCGACTCGCTGCTGCGCGCGCGCAACGAAACGGAGCTGATGTCCAGCGAACTCTCACGGCGCTGCGCGAGGCCGCGCGGTCGGCGCAGGCGCTCGTGCTTCCTTCGATCGTCGACGCGGTGCGCGCGCGGGCGACGGTGGGCGAGATCAGTGATGTGTTTCGGGACTTGTGGGGTGTGTATCGGCCGGTATAGTTGGCGATCCCAAGGAGACCCCTCGATGCGCTCTCGTGTGACAGTGCTTGGCCTGGCGCTCGCGCTGGGCTCGATTCCGGTTGCCGCGCAGCAGCCGCTGCAGTATCCGCAGGCTAGCAAAGGGTCGGTAGTCGACACCCTCTTCGGCCACGTCGTTTCGGATCCCTACCGCGCGTTCGAGGACCTCGACGCTCCCGCCACCAAAGCCTGGGTCGACGCCGAGAATACGCTGACGTTCGGCTACCTGGCGGGATTGGCGCGGCGCGATTCGATCAGGGACCGGCTGACCGCACTGTGGAATTATCCGCGGGTCGCGATTCCCGTACGTGAGGCGGGCCAGATCTGGTTCCGCAAGAACACCGGTCTGCAGAAGCAATCGGTGTTGTACCGGACCACGACGCTGCGCGCGGCTCCTGCCGTGGTCCTCGACCCCAACGCGTTGTTCCCCGATGGCTCGATCGCGGTGGCGCAGTGGGCGGTGTCCCCCGACGGCAAGCTCCTCGCCTACACGACCGCCGTGGGCGGCTCGGACCTGCAGGATATCCATCTGCGCGACCTCGCCGCGGGCCGGGACCTTCCGGAAGTCGTCTCGCACGTGAAGTTCGCCGGCATCTCCTGGACGCGAGACGGCCAGGGCTTCTTCTACTCGCGCTTTCGTGGATCCGCGGAAGCCGCCAACCTGCAGGACGCCAACACCCACCACCAGCTCTGGTATCACGCCCTCGGCGCAAAGCCGGAGCAGCTGATCTTCGAGCGCAGTGACGACTCGACGGCGTTCGTCGGCGGCAGCGTGACGGATGACGGGCGCTGGCTGTTCATCTCGTCGAGCAGCGGAACGTCGAACAACCGGCTCTGGGTCGCGGACCTGAAAGATCCGCACCGTCCCGACGTCGGCGCCCGCTTCGCCCCGATCACCCTCGCCGAAGACGCCGACAACTCTTCGCTCGGCGTCGTGGGCCGGCGCATGTACCTCTACACCAACTGGAAGGCGCCGAAGGGCCGCATCGTCGCTGCGGCGGTGGGCGACAGCGACCGCACTCACTGGCGCACCGTCGTCGCCGAAGGCGCCGACGTCATGAGCGAGGAGCTGCTCGTCGGGTCGCACCTGATCGTGACGTATCTCGTCGACGTGCAGACCAAAATGAGAGTGTACAGCCTGATGGGCGCGCCGCAGGGCGAGGTCGTACTCCCCGATGTGGGCACCGCCGCCGGGCTATCCGGACGCAACGACGGCACCGACTTCTTCTTCTCGTTCGCCTCGTATCTGCGTCCTTCCACTGTTTATCGTTACGATTTCACCACCAGGCGTCTCGAGCCGTTCCTGGCGCCCAAACCGTCGTTCGATCCCAGCCTGTACGAGACGCGCGCCACTTTCTATCAGTCGAAGGACGGCACCCGCGTTCCGATCTTCATCACCGCGAAGAAGGGGTTGGCCCGTGACGGCAGTCACCCCACGCTGCTGTACGGCTACGGCGGATTCGATATCAGCCTGACGCCGTTCTTCTCTCCCGCTGTTGTGGCATGGGTAGAGATGGGCGGCGTGTACGCGCTCGCCAACCTGCGCGGCGGCGGCGAGTACGGGGAAGCGTGGCACCACGCCGGGTGGCGCGACAAGAAACAGAACGTGTTCGACGATTTCATCGCCGCGGCCGAGTTTCTCCAGAAAGAGGGCTACGCGACGCCGAAGACGCTGGCGATCCAGGGCGGGTCGAACGGCGGGCTGCTCGTCGGCGCCGTGATGACGCAGCGCCCCGATCTGTTCGGGGTCGCGCTCCCGGCTGTGGGCGTGATGGACATGCTGCGCTACCAGAAGTTCACCGGCGGCCAGTTCTGGGCGGTGGAGTACGGCTCATCGGCGGACTCGAACGCCGTCGGCACGCTGCTCGCCTATTCACCGCTGCACAACATCAAGCCCGGCACCTGCTACCCCGCGACGCTCGTCACGACCGCCGATCATGACGACCGCGTGGTGCCCAGCCACTCGTTCAAGTTCACGGCGACGCTGCAGGGAGCTCAGGGGTGCGCCCATCCGGTCCTGATCCGCGTCGAGACGGCGGGGAGCCACGGCTACCGCCCCACCGACCGCGTCATCGCCGAAATCGCTGATGAATACGCGTTCGCCCTGGCGAACCTGGGCATCGCGATCCCATGACCTCCGAGGAGGATTCATGCTGTTGGCCCTGGCCATCCATCTCCTGTGTTTCGCGTTCCTCGCCGGCGGCTCGATCGGCGCCAAAGTGCTGCACGGCGCGATGCTCTCGAAGATCGCGGGAACACCGACCCAGGCCGCCGTGCTGCTGACCGCGATGCTGCGCTTTTCAATCGTGGCTCAAATCGGCGGCGGGCTGATGCTCGTGTCGGGGATCGGCCTGCTCGCCGTCGAGCACTGGGCGTACTGGGGGCAAGGGTGGCTGTATGTGAAACTGCTGCTCTTCATCGTGCTCATGGCCAACGGGCCGCTCGTCGCGCGGCCCGCCGCGAAGCAGCTGCTCGGCGCCCTCGAGTCCGGTGGCTCGGGCGCGGCGGTGGCCGCGCCGCTCAAGCGGCTCGAGATCTTTCACATCGTGCAACTGACAGGTTTTGTTGGAATTGTGTTGCTGGCGGTGTTGAAACCGTTCTAAAGCGTGAGCGGTGAGCGGTGCTTCCATTGCATGACCGCTCACCGCTCACCGCTGACTGCTCACGCCTTTTTCAGCATTCTCAACAGCCACACCAGGACCACGGCACCCACGAATGTCGTGACGAGAAGCCCGAAGAGTCCGCCCGCTGCAATGTGCAACAACCCGAAGATCCATCCACCGAGGAAAGCCCCCACGACACCGATTATGAGGTCGCCGATCAAGCCGTAGCCGGAACCCTTCATCACCTTGCCCGCCAGCCATCCCGCTGCGAGACCGATCAGCAGGAAGTAGAGCAGGTTCGTGCCTTGCATAGAGTCCTCCCGTTCAGGTGTGCCACCCTTTACCCGCGGCGCGACGCGGTCAAACTTACCTCGCGCCAGAACTTATGCTTTCGCGCTCGATCACCCTTTCGCTCGCGCTCAGTCTGAGCCTCGCTGCGCGCGTCCACGGCCAGTCAGGTACCCCGTACCGCGACGCACGGCTTCCCGTCGTCGATCGGGTGCGGGATCTGCTTGGCCGAATGACGCTGGAAGAAAAGTTCTGGCAGCTCTACATGACGCCCGGCGATCTCCACGACTCGACGCACGACTATTCGCACGGCGCCTTCGGTCTGCAGATCCCCGCCGTCGCGCTCGCCGGCACGCCTGCCGATATCGCCGGCTCCGATGCCCGGCACATCGACTCGATTCAGCGCTTTTTCGTCGAACACACCCGACTCGGCATCCCGATCGTGCCGTTCGATGAGGCGGTCCACGGTCTGGTACGCCCCGGTGCCACGGTGTTCCCGCAGGCGATCGCGCTCGCGGCGACGTGGGACACTGCGCTCGTCGCCCGCGTGGCGGCCGCGATCGCCGCCGAAACGGCGACGCGCGGGATCCGGCAGGTGTTGTCGCCGGTGTTGAACCTGTCGCGCGATGTGCGCTGGGGACGGGTGGAGGAGACGTACGGCGAGGACCCGCTGCTCGCCGCTACGATGGGTCGCTCCTTTGTCGCTGCGTTCGAGGCTGCGGGCGTGGCGGCGACGCCGAAGCACTTCGTGGCGAACGTGGGAGAGGGAGGACGGGACAGCTATCCGATCGAATGGGACGAGCGCGAGCTCGAGGAAACGTATTTCCCGCCCTTCGCCGCGGCGATCCAGGATGCCCACGCGCACTCGATCATGACCGCCTACAACTCGGTGAATGGCAGCCCCGCCACCCAGAACCACTGGCTGCTCACGGAGGTGCTGAAGCGGCGCTGGGGCTTCCCGGGATTCGTTATCTCCGACGCCGCGGCGACAGGGGGTGCCACGGTATTGCACATGACCGAGCCCGATACGCCGACCGCCGCGCGGGACGCGTACGATGCCGGGCTCGACGTCGTGTTCCAGTCGTCCTACGAGCAGTATCGGCCCTACTGGGAGGCGATCCGGCGCGCCCTCGTATCGGATTCGGTCGTCGATCGGGCGGTCGCCAGGGTGTTGCGCGCGAAGTTCGAGCTCGGGCTGTTCGAGCATCCCTATGCCGATCCCGACAGCGCGTCGCGCAGCGCCGCCGATGCGACGCATCA
>DATFSB010000124.1:0-3128 GCA_035262825.1 Gemmatimonadales bacterium
CAGCACCACGATCATCAGCCCGCCCGGCCAGACACGCCCCTTCACCTCGCGAATCACCGCAGCACCCTCGGAAGAGAGACTAGCAATATGATATCATATCAATAGCAGATGTCAACGACCCGCTAACCTCTTGCCCCCCAACGAGAACGCCGTCAGGTTGGGATTCATGCTGGCAGCAGTGCTCGCGACCCTCGACCCCAAGCGCGGCGTCCCCTGGCACGGGGGCCCGACGCCGATGCAGGCGCTGCGCGGCGTGTCGGCGGCTGAGGCGCGTTGGGTCCCCGCCCGCCGGCGGCACAGCATCTGGGAGCTGGCGCTGCATATCGCCTACTGGGACTACGCGGTGCGGCGCCGCCTCGATCCCGAGTCGCCGCGCGGCTTCCCGCGCTCCCCCACGAACTGGCCTTCGCTCCCTGGGCAACCCGACGAGCGCGCGTGGGCCCTGGATCGGGCGCTGCTCAAACGGGAGCACGACACGCTGGTCAGGGCGGTACGGCGCGTGAAGGCGTCGCGGTGGAATCGTCACCTCACCGGGCGCTGGACCTGCGGCGAAACGATCGTCGGAATCGCGGCGCACGAGGTCTACCACACGGGGCAGATCCAGCTGCTCAAGCGCCTGTGGAGCGGGCGCGCGCGGTGACACCGGAGGAATTCCGGCGCATCGGTCACCTGGTCGTCGACTGGATCGCCGATTACCGGAGCGGGATCGCGTCCCGTCCGGTGCGCTCGCGCAGCGCCCCGGGCGAGGTGCGGCGCCGCCTCCCGCCCGCGCCGCCCGAGCGCGGGGAGTCGCTCGACGCGCTGCTGCGGGACCTGGACGAGACGATTCTCCCCGGCATCACGCACTGGCAGCATCCGTCGTTCCACGCCTACTTCCCCGCCAACGCCACGCTGGCGAGCACGATCGGCGATTTTCTCTCCACCGGCCTCGGCGTCATCGGGCTCAACTGGCAGGCGAGCCCCGCGCTGACCGAGCTCGAGCTGTTGATGGCCGATTGGATGCGGCAGATGACGGGGCTCTCGGCGCAGTGGAGCGGTGCGATCCACGACACCGCTTCGACGGCGACGCTCGTGGCGCTGTTGTGCGCGCGCGAACGAGCGACGTCGTTCAGCATGCAGCGCGGCGGCCTCCAGGGGGAGCCGCACCCGCTCGTCGTCTATGCATCTTCGGAGAGCCACAGCTCGGTTCTCAAGGCCGCCCTGCTCGCGGGATTCGGCCGCGAGGGCGTGCGCGCGATCCCCGTCGACGGGACGTTCGCCCTCGACGCGCTGGCACTGCGGAAATCATTGGCGGCCGACAAGGCCCAGGGGCTCGTTCCCTGCGCGCTCGTCGCCACGACGGGGACGACGAGCTCGACGGCGCTCGACCCGGTGGAGGCCATGGCCGACCTCGCCCGAGAGTACGGCTGCTGGCTGCACGTCGACGCGGCGATGGCGGGGTCGGCGATGATCCTGCCCGAGTGCCGCTGGATGTGGACCGGGGTGGAGCGCGCCGATTCGATCGTGCTGAACCCGCACAAATGGCTCGGCGTCGTATTCGACGCCTCCCTCTACTATGTACGGGACGTCCAGCACCTCGTGCGCGTCATGTCGACGAACCCGAGCTACCTGAGAACCTCGGCCGACGAGCAGGCCGTGAACCTGCGTGACTGGAACATCCCCCTGGGCCGCCGGTTTCGCGCCCTGAAGCTGTGGGCGTTGATCCGGTCCGAAGGGGTTGCGGGACTGCAGGCGCGGCTGCGGCGCGATCTGGCGAACGCCGCCTGGCTGGCCGCTCAGGTCGATGCGGCCGAGGGGTGGGAACGAATCGCGCCCGTACCGCTACAAACCGTGTGCCTGCGACATCATCCCAAAGGACTCGACGGCGAGGCACTCGACCGGCACACGCTCGGCTGGCTCGAACGGCTCAACGCGTCGGGTGACGCATTGCTTACGGCGACGGTCTTGGGAGGGCGCTGGGCGGTGCGCGTATCGATCGGAGCGGAAACGACCGAGCGCCCGCACGTGGCGGCGCTGTGGGAGCGGATGCAGACCGTGGCCAGGGAAGGGGAAAAAACATGAAACGCCCGTTCACCATGCTGACCTTACTGCTCCTGCCGGCCGGGCTGCCGGCACAGCAGACCGTCTGGGACTCCGTCGGGCGAGCTCTGCAATCGACGCAGGCGCCGGCCGCGGGCTACGTCCGCTTCAACTTCCCGCGCCGCGATCTCACGCTGAAAATGGGAGACCTCACCGTCTCCCGGCTGGCGCTGGGCGCCTGGGCGGGGTTTATCGGGAATTCGAAGCAGGCGATGGTCATGGGTGACCTCGTCGTGACGCAGAGCGAGCTGCTCCCCGTGGAAGCGGCGATCGACTCGCAGCACCTCGCCGTGCTGGGTGTGCACAACCATCTCACCGGTGAGTCACCGACCATCATGTACGTCCATTTCCACGGCGTGGGACCGGCGGTGGAGCTGGCGCGCCGGCTCGATCGCGTGCTCGCGAAAACGTCGACGCCGCGCGGCATGGCGGGACCCGCCACCGCTCCGGTGACGATCGACTCGGGCGTGGTTTTCTCGACGCTCGGCGCGAAGGGCACGGCCTCAGGCGCCGTGGCGCAGCTCGGATTCGTCTTGATCAAGGGCAACGTCACGATGCGCGGCGATACGATTCCCCCCGCGCTCGCCGCAGGAACAGCGGTCAACATTCAGGCTATTGCGACCGATCGCTTCGTGGCGACTGGAGACTTTGCGGTTTATCAGGATCGCGTCGATGCGGTGATCGGTGCCTTGACGTCGCACGCCATGACGGCCACCGCGGTACACAACCATATGAGGAATGAGAGCCCGCCGGTCTATTTCATTCACTTCTGGGCCGACGGGGCGCCGGGTGATGTGTTGGCGGGAATCAAGGCGGCGCTCGATGCGGGAAGGGCGCCCTGAGAGAAACGAATGTCCAATGTAGAATGCTCAATACTCAGTGCTCAATGGAACCAGTGAACATCGATTATTGAGCATTCTACATTCGAGTTTGCCTTACGGACGCCGGCCACCGCGCATCATGTCACCCATGTTCTTTTCCGTGTAGCCCGGCGGCGGCGCGAATGCCGAAGCCGGCGGCGTGCCGCGCTCGAGCGACGTCACCTCGAT
>DATFSB010000125.1:0-2230 GCA_035262825.1 Gemmatimonadales bacterium
CGTTCGGTGGACGCGATACCCTGATGCGCTGCGACAACTGCAAGGAACGCGACGCGGTCATCAACCTGACCCAGGTGGAGCACGACACGAAGGTCACGCTCCACCTGTGCGAGCAATGCGCCCAGGAGAAGGGGATCGAGACCGGGACGACGGTGCTGAAGACGCCGCTGGGCAAATTCCTGTCGGCGATGGAAAAGAGCACCACGCTCCCGGTCCCCGCCGACACGCTGCGTTGCCCGGCCTGCGGGGCGACGCTGCGCGATTTCCGCGACACCGGCCGGCTCGGCTGCGCCGATTGCTACCAGGCGTTCGGGGACCACCTGCGCGATCTGCTGCGGCGCCTGCACGGCTCGAGCCAGCACGTGGGCGAGCGCTACCTGCCCCCGGGCGCCGCCGGCGAGGCGAACGCCGCCAGCCAGCTGCTCGATCTGCGCGATCAGCTGCGGCGTGCCGTCGAGAGCGAAAACTTCGAGCTCGCCGCCGAGCTGCGCGATCAGATCCGGGTGCTCGAATGATCGATCTCTCACTGCTTCCCGACGGCGGCGTCGCCTGGCTCGACGCGTCGGGACCGAATCCCCACATCGTCCTGTCGACCCGGATCCGGCTGGCGCGCAACGTGGTGGGGCATCCGTTCAGCCTGCGGGCCACCGACGCCGATCGCGCCGCGGTGCTGGCGCGCGTCAGTGATGCCGCCGCCGAGTGCGGGGCGCTGCGCGGCGCGCAGCTGTTGCGGCTCGACGAGCTGACGCGGCTCGACCGGCAGCTGTTGCACGAGCGCCATCTTGTCTCCAAGGAGCTGGCCGCGCTCGATCGGGAGCCGTCGGAGGCGCGCAAAGCGTCCGCGGTGTTGATCGACTCCCCCGCCGGCGTCATGGTGAATGAAGAGGACCACCTGCGATTGCAGGCGATGGTGTCAGGGTTCGCACTCGAGGACGCGTATACCGCGCTGGAATCGGTAGATACGGAGCTGGGACAACTGCTTCCGTTCGCGTTCCACCCGGAGTTTGGCTATCTTACTTCGTGCCCGACCAATGCCGGGACGGGGTTGCGGGCGAGCGTGCTTATCCACTTGCCCGGCTTGGTGTTAACGAAGGAAATTGGGAAGGTGTTGCAGGGCCTGACTCAAGTAGGCCTCACCTTTCGGGGGCTCTACGGGGAGGGCAGCGAAGTCGTCGGCAATTTCTTTCAATTGTCCAATCAGACGACACTCGGCAAGGCCGAAGGGGAGCTGCTCGATCATTTAGGCCGCATTGTGCGGCAGGTGATCGAATACGAAGAGCAGGCACGGGACGTGCTCCTCAAGACGGCGGCTGGGACGGTGGACGACAAGGTGTGGCGGGCGTACGGGTTGCTGCGCTACGCGCGGTCGTTGTCGTTCGAGGAGACGATGAATCTGTTGAGCGGCGTGCGACTCGGCGTCGGGCTGAATCTGATCACCGGGCTGAGTGTATACACTCTCAACAAGCTCCTCATTCATACGCAACCCGCTCATCTGGCGGCGCTGGAGGGCCGGCCGCTGAGCGAAACGGAAGAGCGCGCTTCGCGGGCGTCGTGTGTGCGGCGTCTGCTCGGCGCGGAGACCACTTGAAGCAGGAACGGCGATGAACGGCTACAACTTCACGGATCGTGTGCGGAAAGTCCTGCAGATGGCGCGGGAAGAAGCCGCGCGGCTGCACCACGAGTACGTCGGCACCGAGCACATTCTGCTGGGGCTGATCCGCGAGGGCGAGGGGGTGGCGGCCGCCGTTCTGACCAACCTCAACGTCGACCTCGAAGAGATCCAGCAGAAGATCGAAGAGACCGTCAAGAAAGGAAAAGCGGCCGCGGCCGCCGGTCCCGATCTTCCCTATACGTCGCGCGCCAAGAAGGTGCTCGAGCTCGCGATGAGCGAAGCGCGGGAGCTGAATCACTCCTACGTCGGCACCGAGCACCTGCTGCTCGGCCTGCTGCGTGAGGAGAAGGGCATCGCCGCGCAGGTACTCACCGACGCCAGCGTCAACCTGGAGCAGGCGCGCGCCGAGACGCTGCGGCTGCTGGGCAGCGAGATGCCAGCGGCAGCGCCCTCCGGCTCGACCGGCGCTCAGGCCCCGAGCCCCAAGAGCGAGAAGAAGTCGAAGACACCGGCGCTCGACCATTTCTGCCGCGACCTCACGCAGCTCGCCGGCGACGGCGCGCTCGACCCGACGATCGGCCGCCAGAAGGAAATCGAGCGGGTGATGGAGATTCTGTC
>DATFSB010000126.1:0-4345 GCA_035262825.1 Gemmatimonadales bacterium
CGCCTCGCCCAGGTCGCCCGCGCCCGCGCCGACTCGAACCCGCCCCCCGCCACGGGCGGCATCGCCGCGCTGCTCGATCTGTTCGCCGGCGCCGTCCCCGCCGCCCGGCAATACGAGGCGCAATCGTTCGCCCGCCTGCTCGCCCGCGCCCCCAATGTGTTCGAGCGGTCGAACATCAAGATCACCGACCGGCGCTTCGCTCTGGTCGGGGAGCAGCTCGGCAACTTCGCCGCGTTCCTGGGGAAACCGTTCCGCGAATACGATTTTTACGTCGGCGTTTACGACGCCCTCGAATTCTTCGCCACCGAAGGGTGCCTTGCCTCGCAGCCGGTCGACTCTACCTGCGTCGGGCGACGGCTCAAGGCGCTGGTCGAAACGCGAGATCTGGACTTTGGCGGACCGGATACACTGCCGCGGACATTCCTGCGCATCCTCTATTCTGCGGAGTACCCCGGCACCGGGCCGGTGACGACCGAAATCCCCGCCGCGGCGTCCCCGCGCGGCACCATGCTGCTCGGCCTGCTCGGCGCCAACCTGCCCGTCTCCGATTCGATGTTCGACAACTCGAGCTGCCATCGCGGCGACCTGATCGTGATCACGCTGTGTCACAACGGCATGCGCGAGATGCTCGACCGCTTCGCGACCGGCTCGGTCCTGACCGCCCTCGACAGTCTCGCCGATCCCAGAGCGCTGTGTTTCCCGGACGACTGGCTCGACTCACCGGTGCTGTGCGAGGGCGACCAGAACTTCATCGCCTTCGTGCGGCGCCCCGACCGCTTCCTCGCCGACAAGATCGGCCTGCTGCTGCACCAGCTGTGGCGCGTGGAGCGGGCGCGCAAGCAAGCCGGCGAGAAAGATTGGACCGGCCTCGCCACGCTCTCCGAGGTGGTCTTCCAATCCGGCACCGCCTACCGCTATCGCCGCGGCTTCGAGCCCAACACCTCGTCGGTGCCCCGCGGCTCGGGCCACACCTGGCTCACCTCCTTCGTCCCCAACTACGTCGCTATCAACGTCGGCGCACAGGGACTGGAATTCGGCTACCGCCCCACCTGGCACATCAGCAACACCCTCGCCTTTACCCTCAACTACGTGCCGCTGCATCTGATCCAGAACACGCCGAGTTATCGCGATCGCTATTACTGGGCGGCGGGACCGGTGCTGCATTGGAAGGAAGGGACGCCGACCTTCTCCGGGTTCGAAACCGGCATCGAGGTGCTGGCACGATGGAAAAAGCCGCCCTTCGGCACCGATGCGGGGCGCGTGTTCGCGTTCCCCGTGACGTTTTACCTGCTGGCCGACAAGCTGCGGATCAACGTGCGGCTGATGCCGGGGAACAAGACCGCGGTGAATGACCACGGCGAGGTGGCCGTGAGTGTGGGGTTGGCGGACGTCAATGGGCTGGTGTACTGGATGTTTCGGAAGTGAAAACCAGGAACAATCACAACTAGACGCGCAGACGAACCGGGGTGAACAGCCAGGAGAAAACAGGTGGGCATAACTCAGCCTGTTCACTACTCTCCCCGGTGCGTCTGCTGCGTCTAGAAGTGCAGTTTCTTGCTTACGGCCTTCTCAAACACTTGCCGCCAGCGCTCCTGCAGCTCGACATGCCAATCACCGGCTCCCGCATCCTTCAGGAAATCCCCCTTGTATCGCTCCAGCGCTCGCTGCCGCGCCGCCGCGTCGCGCGCTGAGTGGACTGCGGCCTCGAACTGCAGCGCGTCGAACTCGACACGAAACTGCGGATTGATGCGGTAGCGACCCTCCTCGAACACGATCCAATCCGGCCGCCCCAGCGTCCGCCGCAACCGGTCCAGGGTGACGTGCAGGGAGTTCTTGATCTGGGCAGGCGATGCGTCAGGCCAGAACGCGCGCCCGATCTGCTCCCTGGTGCGGCCCGCAGGGTGGCAGAGCAAGTAGAGCAACAGATCGCGCGACTCGAGTGACTGCCACGCCGAGGGCTCGAGGGCCGTTCCATCGACCGAGATCCCGAGGCTCCCCAGGGCAGTGACCACGAGGCGCGGCACGCCCGCGCGCGGCCTCGCTTCCGCTCTTGATGGCTCGCCCATCAGCGTCTTGCCAAGATCGAGCGCCTGCGTGAGGGTGAGTGTTTTTCCCACCTGGAACGCCGCGACGAACGCCACAGGGCCGAGAGTGTCCCGGACCGATGTGGTCAGCCGGTCGATCGCCTCACGCTCTGGCGGCATTGGAGCGGCTCCCGCTTCCTCGCGCAGGTTGGCGGCCGCGCCGAGCAGGCGCGCGGCGCGCTCGGCGTCGCCCCGCTCGGCGGCAATCCGTGCCACGTCCTCCACCACGATGATCGAGGACCAGTGGTTCTGCATCTGAACGAGTGGCGGAAGTGCTACGGCAAACCAGCCCAGGGCGGCGGTCGCGTCCCCTTCGATCAGGGCCAAATGGCCCCGAATCGTGGAGAGATGGGCGATCGGCTGGTTGTAGCCGTCCGCGAGTCCCAGCGTCACGCCTTCGTCGAACTCCGCGCGGGCCGTCTCAAGACGCCCGAGCGCCTGGGCCACCCGGCCGTGCCAGTACAACGCGTAGGTGATCCAGTAGCGAGGCTGTATGGTGCGCGCGAGAGCGAGCGCTTCGGTCAGGGTCCGCTCTGCACCGTCCAGATCACCGCCCAGTAGCTCGGCTTGTCCCAGTCCCACGAGGGCGTACAACAGATCCACCGAGGGACCGGCCGTTTCCCGCAGGATGTCCACGCTCTCACTGGCGACGGACCGGAGTGTCTCCGGACGGCCTTGCAGCACCATGATGGTGGCAAGCGCCGCGAGCGCGCGCCCTCGGGTCCTGGTGCGCGTGTTGCCGCTGCGCGCGAGCGCCGCTTCCAGCCGGCGTCCCGCTTCCCGGTAGTGGCCCAGCCCGAACCAGAACCAGAACAGCGCCGCGGCGAGCCGCATCGCGTCCGCGATGGCGTCGGGATCCTGCTCGAGCCAATCCGCAGCCGCCCGCAGGTTGCCGATGTCCGCGGCGAGCCGCTCCTGCCACCCCTCGGTCTGGTTCGAAAGGAACGGCTCGGCCGCCTCCGCGCGGGCGAGAAAGAACTGTGCATGGCTGCGTCCCAGCTGCGCCGCCTCTCCCGCCTCCTCGAGCCGTTGCTGCGCGAACTGGCGCACCGTCTCGAGCATGCGATAGCGCGATTCGAGCGCCTCGGTCTCGAGCGTGACGAGGGACTTGTCGACCAGACTGCTGAGCAGATCGAGGACGTCGGCCGTGCCCGCCACTGCTTCGGCGGCGTCCACCGTGAATCCTCCGGTGAAGACGGCCAGCCGACGAAACAGCACCCGCTCGGGATCGGTGAGCAGGTCATGGCTCCACGCGATGGTGCTGTGCAGCGTACGGTGACGCGGTGGGGTGCTCTTGTCCGTGGTCCTGAGCAGCGCGAACACATCGTCGAGCCGCGCGGCGATCTGCCGTGGATCGAGGATGCGGGCGCGGGCGGCAGCCAGCTCGATCGCCAGCGGCAGCCCGTCGAGCCGCCGGCAGATCTGCACGATCGCCGCCGCGTTGCCGTCGATCAGGTCGAACGAGGGGCGCACCGCCTGCGCGCGCTCGACGAACAGCCGCACCGCCTCGCTCGTAGCCGCCGCGGCGCGGGTGACCGGCTCGTCCGCGCTCAGCGCGGGGAGGGCGAGTGGCGGCACGAGCCAGGCGCGCTCGCCCTCGATTCCCAGCGGTTCGCGGCTCGTGGCCAGAATGCGAAGTCGCGGGGCGCCCTGCAGCAACGCCGCCGAGAGACCGGCGCACGCGGGGACGAGATGCTCGCAGTTGTCGAGGACGAGCAGCGCGTTCCAGTCGCGCAGCGCCTCGAGCAGCGCGTCGCCGGCCGATCGCATGCCGTCGCGGCGCACGCCCAGCGCATCGGCGACGTGGTCCGCGACCAGATCGGGATTGGAGAGTGGGGCGAGCTCGACCCATGCGACGCCGTCGGGATAGTCGCCCGCCACGCTGCTCGCCACCTGGAGAGCGAGCCGCGTCTTCCCGCTCCCCCCCGCGCCGGTGAGGGTCAACGCCCTCGTCTGCTGCAGCAGCTCCCGGACCGACGCCGTCTCGCGTTCGCGCCCGATGAATGACGTCAGCTGCGCGGGGGGTGGCGCACCGGTCGGGGCCTCGGGCGCGGTCAGCGCGGTCGCGAAGGCCTTCATGTCGTCGAATCGGTCGGCCGGCGCCTTCGCCAGCGCCCGCGCCAGCGCCGCCGCCACAGGCCTGGGGACCCCCGGCGCCAGATCGGTGATGCGCCGTGGCTCGACCGTCAGGTGCCGCATCAGCACGCCCTGCATCGTCGTCCCGGTGAAAGGCGGTTGCCCGGCCAGCATCTCGTACAGCA
>DATFSB010000127.1:0-4473 GCA_035262825.1 Gemmatimonadales bacterium
CCGCGACGACCGCTGCCGCCGTGTACATGGCGGTGAACATCGTCATGCTGTGGGTGCTGCCGCTGTTTCCGGCGACGCCGAAGCTGGCGCCGATCTACAACGCGGTGAGCCACTTCGTCCCCCCGCCGTTCCCGATCCTGCTCGTCGTCCCGGCGGTTGCCATCGACCTCGTGCTGCGCCGCGGCCCGGAGAACGACTGGGCGCGATCGACGCTCATCGGCATCGGCTTCGTGCTGCTGCTCCTGGCCATGCAATGGTACTGGTCGATCTACCTCGTCAGTCCGGCGAGCGAGAATTTCGTGTTCGGCGCCCGGCGCTGGAATTACAACGTGCTGCTGCGCGGCTGGGAGCACGAGTTCTGGGACGCGCGCGCCAACCCGTTGACGCTCCCGGGGGTCGTGACCGCCATCGCCATCGCCGTCCTGGGCTCCCGGCTGGGCTTGTGGTGGGGCGGCTGGATGGCGCGCGTCCGGCGATGAGGGCAGGGACTGGCCGCTGGCCGGGCACGCTCGTCGCCGCTGCGGTGCTCCTCCTGGCGAGCGCCCACGTCGGCAGCCCCGATACGTTTTTCGAAGGGCTCGCCGGACCGTACCGCATCCGCGTCATCGTGCGTCCGCCGGGCATCGTCCCCGGCCAGGCGGTGATCACCGTGCGTGTGCTCGGCGGCGGCGCGCCGCGCTCGGTCCTCGTGCTGCCGCTGCGCGGCGGCCGGCCGACCGCTGAGGAGCCGCCTCCCGACAGCGCGCGGCCCGTCGCCGGCGCCAAGGATCTCTACAGCGCGCAGCTCTGGCTGATGGAACGGGGGGCCTACAGCGTCCGCGTCGATCTCACGGGGCCGGCGGGCGAGGGACATGTGATCGTCCCCGTGAATTCGATCGCCACGCGGCGGCTCGCCTTCGATACGCCGCTCGCGATCGCGCTCCTGGGGCTCGGTGCGTTCCTGTTCGTTGGCGCGATCACGATCGTGGGTGCCGCAGTTCGCGAGAGCGTACTCGCCCCCGGAACCGAGCCGGACGCCGCCCGGCGCCGGCGCTCGTGGTGGATCCGCCTGCTCGTGGTGCCCGTACTCGCCCTCGCGCTGTTCGCGGGGAAAAAGTGGTGGGACGCCGACGACGCGGCGCATCTCGCCAGCTTGTACCGTCCGATGCAGGTGCGAACCACGATCGAGGCCGCACCCGACGCCGGCCGCGTGCTCACGATCGCGATCACCGACTCGCTATGGCTGGGGCGTCGCTTCGTACCGCTGATTCCCGATCACGGCAAGCTGATGCACCTGTTTCTGGTGCGCGAGGACCTCGGGAGCTTCGCCCACCTGCACCCGCTGATGATCGATTCCAGCACGTTCCGCACGGCGTTACCGCCGCTGGGGCCGGGGCGCTACCGCCTCTATGCCGACGTGGTGCATGAAACCGGGTTCACGCAGACGCTGCTCGACTTCGTCACGCTCGCGGGCAGCGGTGATGCCTGGCGTCCCGGCGACCCCGACGATTCCTGGTGGCAAAGCCGTCAGCCATCAGCTGCCAGCTATCAGCGTGAAACACAATTGGAAGATGGGTCGACGATGACGTGGGTTCGAGACTCCTCGCCGATCGTGGCGGGCCGCGATCTCGAGCTGCGCTTCGCCGTTCGGGACAAGCACGGTGGGCCCGCACGGCTCGAGCCGTATATGGGCATGGTGAGCCATGCCGTGATCACGCGGGACGACGGCTCGGTGTTCGTGCACCTGCATCCATCGGGTACGATCTCGATGGCGTCGCAGCTCGCTTTTACGCTGCGCCAGCCAGGCGACACGGTGCGCGGGCTGTTGGGATCGCGCATCACTGCCGCTGAGCGCGCCCCCTCGCCGATGACAGCAATGGTAGTGGAAGGGGACCCCGGGACGGTGACACTGCCGTACGCCTTTCCCCGCCCCGGCCGCTATCGGATGTGGGTTCAGGTACGGCTGCAATCGAAGGTGCTGACCGGCGTTTTCGATGCCCAGGTGCAGCCATAGCGGATGGCTGACAGCTGACGGCCAAAAAAGCCAAACCCGGCGCTAATTGCTCGCCGGGTTGACCGGTCGGGTGAGGTGGCCGTCACACCTCAGCCGCGACCAAGACGCTCGATGTTTCCTGCCTGCTCTCGTAAACCGTAGTGATCGTCTGGTTCCAAGGTTCAATCGAACCGCGACGGCAATCTGCCCGCGCGGCGGGCCCGTTGGGTGGTGGTGCGGTGTACGACCTGTCAGGAATCGGTCAACGGCCTCGGCGGGCATGTGGATTGCGGGTTAGCATTGTCACCGATGCGACTTCCGCACCCTGGCCGCCGGCGCCGCGCCGCCTCGATCACCGTCTTGCTCGTGCTCGCCCTCGCGTTCGCGGTGGTGCTCGCATGGCAGGCGGTTGGTGCATCCCAGCATCAGAAGATGCAGGCGGAGCGGATCCTGCGGGACTATTCGCGGTTCGCGGCCGCTCGATTCGCGTCCCGCTCGGCCGGTTACCTCTTCTATTACACTTTTGTTCCCGCGCTGAAAGCGATCGATCACGGGTTCTCCAAGCTGGGGCATGTCCCGGAGCCCGCGCGTTTGACGTTGCCTGACGATTCTGACGCAGCGAGGATCTCGGCGCCGTTCTACCGGCGGATTCGCTTCACCTTCGAGTTCGACACCGCTACGCACCGGCTCGTATTCGGGGGAGACGGGCCCGCGGCGGCATGGCAGCGCTGGCTCGCGGATACGATGATCGCCAGGCTGCGCACGCTGCCACCGCCGACCATGGAGGATGTCGCGTCCGTTATCGGGGGGCCGCCGGGAGATACCCCGAAGCTGGTCGTGTTCACGCTCCCGCGAGCGGCAGCAGGCGGCCAGGCGCGGGTCTTCGGTCTGATGAGTGACGTAGAAGCGATGAACAGTACGTTCGTCGCGGTCGATACGTCCTCCCCCTTGCTCGTTCCCGCGCTGACCGGTGGCGTGGCGCTCGATTCGATCGGCTCCGTCGTCATTCATGACGCGCACGGCGTGCCGCTCTACAAGTCGCAGGCCCAGTATGCCTCGTCGATCACGGCGCATGACACCCTCGGCAGTTATTTCGCGAATCTCAGCGTCGATGTCTCGCTGCGCCCCGGCATCGCCGGGAAGCTCGTCATCGGCGGGTTGCCGAAATCGCGGCTCCCCCTGCTGGTCGCGCTCCTGGTCCTGACGGCCGGGTTGATGTTGATCGCGATGATCCAGCTGCGGCGGGAGTCGGAGCTGTCGGCGCTGCGCACGCAGTTCGTTTCCGGTGTGTCGCACGAGCTGCGCACTCCGCTGGCGCAGATCCGCATGTTCGCCGAGACGCTGGTGTTGGGGCGTGTGCGCTCCGACGACGAGCGGCGCCGCTCGCTCGAGATCATCGACCAGGAAGCCCGGCGCCTCACGCACCTCGTCGAGAACCTGCTGCACTTCTCGCGCTCCGAGCGGCAATCGGTGCGCGTGGCTCCGATCCCGACGCTCCTGGGCCCGGTGATCCGCGGCATGGTGGAGAGCTTCACGCCGCTCGCCGAAACGCGGGGCGTGCGGCTCCATACATCGCTCCCCGACGGCGTCGTGGCGAGCGTCGACGAGGCCGCGCTGCGCCAGATGCTGCTCAACTTCCTCGACAACGCGGTGAAGTACGGCCCTGACGGGCAGACGGTCACGATCGGACTCGACCCCGTGCGCAACGAGCGCACGCGGCTGTGGGTGCAGGACCAGGGCCCGGGAATTCCTCCGGGCGATCGCGAGCGCATCTGGGAGCAGTTCTGGCGTCTGGAGCGCGACCGCGGCTCCGCGATCGCCGGTACCGGCATCGGTCTGTCGGTCGTCCGCGAGCTGGCGACGCTGCATCGTGGACGCGTCTGGGTGGAAAGTGCGCCGGGCGGCGGGGCCCGGTTCGTGCTCGAGCTGCCGGCCGCGCCCGCGCCCACGGCCCCGTCGTCCACGTCCGGCCCCGTGCCCAGTCCCGAACCCGCAACGCTGCGAGCCGACTCATGAAGCGCGTCCTGGTGGTCGAAGACAACCGCGATCTCGCCTACGGTCTCCGCAACAACCTCGAAATCGAGGGTTACCAGGTCGAGGTCGCCGACGACGGACCCAAGGGCCTGATGCGCGCGCGCACGTCGACCCCCGACCTCGTCATCCTCGACCTCATGCTGCCGGGGATGGACGGGTACCGCGTGTTGCGGGCGCTGCGCGAGGAAGGACGTCAGACCCCGATCCTCATCCTCATCGCCCGCTGCGAAGAGGCCGACAAGGTCCGCGGCCTGCGGCGCGGCGCCGACGACAATGTCACCAAGCCGTTCGGAGTGCTCGAGCTGCTGGCGCGCGTGGAAGCGCTGATGCGCCGCGCCGGTGTCGCGCCGGCTGCCGAGCCCGCCGCGCCACTCGTCGAGCGCTTCGGCGACGTCGAAGTCCACTGCGCGTCACGCACCGTGCTGCGCCACGGCGCGCCCGTCCCGCTGACCCCGAAGGAATACGAG
>DATFSB010000128.1:0-2179 GCA_035262825.1 Gemmatimonadales bacterium
GCTCACGTAGAGCGGCGGCGCACCGCTCAATCCCTGCAGCCGGGCTGCCGCGGCATTGGTCATCGCGACCACCGCCTGGTAGACCGAGTCCGCAGCCGCCGCGCGAATCAGGTTGGTCTCGGCGGCGAGACCGAGATAGGAGGGGTGCAGGATGGTGTCGAGCGTCAGGACGTAGTCGACGTACAGACGCTGAATTGCGGTGTCGGTGATGCTGCGGCCGATCGAGTCGAGATACGGATCTTCTTTGGCGCGGTTGAGTCCGTTCGTGACGTCGACGGTGATGAAGAGGGGCAGACCCTTCGCGTGGTAGTAATTCGCCAGCCCGAGCTCGTTGGAGTCGACCTCCTGGTGCACCGAGATGCCGTTGAGCAGGGCGGCGTAGGGCACCGAAATGTGCATGATCGCGGCGTCGGCGTGGCCGGAGGTCCAGAGGTTGAGGCCTTGCAGCGCCGTCGCGAGGTCGTTGCGCGGCGGAATCGCCGAGAATCCCATGCGGTAGGTGCGCGATGGGGGTGCCGGGCTGGTCGACCCGCTGCACGCGAGCACAGCGCTCATCAGGATGAGCACCGCGCGCCCGCTCACAGCCACCGCCGCACCAGCCCGCGGTAGGCATCGTAGCTGCCTCCATACCTGTCCGCGAGGTACCGCTCTTCCCCCGCGATGATGATGCGGTCCAACAGCAGCCAGGTGACGGGAGCGAGCATCAGGATCCACGCGTTGTCGAGCACCAACGCAGCGCCGACCTGGAACGCGACATTGGTCACGTACATCGGGTTACGACTGAACGCGAACGGCCCGGTGGTCACGAACGCGGTGACATCCCCGCGTGGATCGGGAGTCGTTCCGGCACGGCGAAACGTCAGCACCGCCCAGACTCCGAGCGTCAGCGCCGCGACAATCAAACCGCCGCCGATCCAGTACCCCGCCGTGCGCGGAACGAAGGACAGCGGACGGAGCTGCTGCAGGCCGACACCGGCGAGCACCCCGCCGATCATGAAGAACGGTGGGAAGAAACGGGAGCGCGGATCGGTGCCGCTCAGGATGGGACCTCGAACACGAGACTGCAACAGGTCACCGCACCCTCCGCTTTCTGGAGCTC
The DNA here is from genome assembly GCA_035262825.1 of Gemmatimonadales bacterium. Classification (GTDB taxonomy): domain Bacteria; phylum Gemmatimonadota; class Gemmatimonadetes; order Gemmatimonadales; family GWC2-71-9; genus DASTHG01. The sequence continues at coordinate 1,100 of DATFSB010000128.1, forward strand.
CGACACATCGACCTCGAGCACATCGATTCCCGCCAGGGCGAGGCGGCGCCGCGTGGCCGGGAATGACGCGGGATATATGACCCGTTCCCCGATGCGGAGGGCATTGGCGGCGCCGCGCTCGCGCGGATCGATCTCGATGGGACGCATCCCGGTGAAAACGGCGGAATCCACCCAATCGGGATTTACGAGCACGGTGTCGTCGTCGAGCGCCGTCACGGCCGATTTGAGATGCAGGCACCCCCGCACCGCGACGCCGCGCACGTCATAGCCATAGGGAGCGAGCCCCAGGCTCAACTGGTCGATCGCGTCAAGATTGGAGCGACCGCTGATCCCGACATACAGCGTCCGCCCGATTCGCAGGACATCTCCCCCATCGAGCGTCCCCGGTGCCTCGATTACCAGCAGCGGTCGATAGGGCGCGAGCGCGCCGGATACCGCCGCCGTCTCGGGCCTGCGGGACTCGGCGCCGGGTCGCGTGATCACCGCCACTTCGTCGAGCACGATGGCGGCATCCTCCACGAACACGGAGTCCGCGAGCTCCGGATCGGCGGGCAGCGCCTCCACCCGACAGCCGAGCGCCGTGAGCGCTTCCTCGTACAGGCCATGCTGGCGCCTGGCCCTGGTGACGTCGATCGGGTGCCGCTCCTGATGCACCAGCTCGCAGCGCACGATAGCGGGGCTCACGTCGCGGGTGACGGCGATGCGCGTCATTGCACGCACGGGGCGTGCGGATCGCCCCTGGGGTGATCGAGCTTGGGCCGGTGATCGAGGTTCGCCACGCGCACCGCGGCGTCGCGCACCAGCATCGCCACCCGGGCCAGGTCCTCGTAGTCGATGTAATGCGCCTCGTCGGTGATCTGGTGGTAGTCGAGGTGCTCGCCGCGCGACAGCGAAACGCTGGGGATGCCGTAGCGGGCGTAACTGTAGTGATCGGCCCGGCAGTAGTACTGCAACGGATGCCCTGGAACGTCGTAGGCGTAGTTGAAGCTGAACGGCTGCGGCTGCGCCGCGTTCGCCGCCTCGAGCACGGAGCCGAACTCCGCCGAGAGCCGCTTTGCTCCGATGACTTCCAGGTAGCCG